>CAZYLJ010000028.1:0-14738 GCA_964648555.1 uncultured Acutalibacter sp. | reverse complement strand
TGGAGCGGACGACGAGGCTCGAACTCGCTACCTCCACCTTGGCAAGGTGGCGCTCTACCAGATGAGCTACGCCCGCAATGCAGCCGCCGATTTTCCAGCGACTTCTTTATTATATGCAGTTCCTTGGCGTTTGTCAACCACAAATTTGTGAATGTGAGCTGTCAAATTACGCACCGTTTACGCGCTTGCGGTAGCCGATCCGCAAGGGCTCCTTCCGGCGCAGCCGCAGGCCGTCGCTTTCCTTCCTGCGCATGTAGACGCTCTGTACCAGTCCAAAGCCCAGATATAGGCAGGCAGCAGAGGAACCACCCGCGCTGAAGAAGGGGAGGGTAACGCCCATGGCGGGCAGATAGGCAAGGCACATGCCCAGATTGGAGATAGTCTGCAGGGCAATCATGCCAAAAAAGCCAAAGCAGATATATTTGCCAAGCTCGTCCCGGGAGGATTTCGCCACATGGAGGATCTTCAACAGGAACAGGAACAGTAAAACGATGATGAGGGTGCAGCCCAAAAAGCCCAGCTCTTCTCCCGCCACGGAGAAGATGTAGTCACTTTGCTGGAAGGGCACGCTGTTGTCCGCAACGCGGCTTCCCTGAAACAGCCCCTGGCCGCTCCACTTGCCGCTGCCGATGGAGATGCGGCCCTCATACTGCTGGTAGCCCTCGTTGAGGCGCACCGTGGCATCGTCCAGGTTGAACAGTGCGATAAAACGCTTCTTTTGGTATTCGTCCATGATGTCAAACTTCCACAGCAGGGGAAAGCATACCATGATGATCCCGCCCAGCAGGAAAAAGTAGCGCAGCTGGATGCCGGCCGCCAGGCTCATTGCCAGGAAGATGAAGAAGAATACCACCGCCGCGCCGGTGTCTCCCTGCATTTCGCACAGGATAATGGGGACCAGGGCATGCAGCGCCAGCAAGAGGATCTGCGGGAATTCTTTGAGCCTGCCGTGCTTCTGCACAGTGTCCAGATGCTTTGCATAGGTAATGATAAATGCAATCTTCACCAGCTCGGAGGACTGGAACGTCCTGCCGCCGATCTCGATCCACGCCCGGGCGGACACGCCGCCGGAACCGGTCACCTCCTGGCCGAACAGGACGGTGTAGATCATGAGAAAGACGGAAAAGCCAGCAATGAGGTACCAGAAATTGGCGATCTCGGCGTAATCGATGAGAGAGACAAAAATGGCGGCAACCACACCCAGACCGATCGCCAGAAGCTGGGTGCGGAAATAGTTGGCCTCCGTGGCCCGGGACACGCTTTTCAGCAGCACCAGGCTGTAGGAGGAAATGACGGCCAACAGGAGCCAAAGGATGATATCTGCCCGCCGAAGATAATTGTAAATTGCCTTAAAACATTTCTTTATCATAAGCGCGTTCCCGCCGCTTTCTCATTTTTTGAAAAAAATTGTTTGCTTTTACCGTATTTTGATTATAACACAATCGGAAACTTCCATCAAGTTTTTTTCCAAGCGGGCTTTACTAATCCGGCAAGATATTCTATAATTCTATAAGAAAGACAGAATGACAAAAAAATGTTGATGGCCGTTTCGGCCAGAAAGGCGGAAGTACACTTATGATGACTGACATTGAGATCGCACAGAGCACTACTCTCAAGCCGATCACAGAGGTCGCCGAAAAGCTCGGGATACAGGAGACCGAGCTGGAGCTATACGGGCGTTATAAGGCAAAAATCAACGAAAGCGCCTTTTCACGGCTGAAGGACCGGCCGGACGGCAGGCTCGTTTTGGTAACCGCCATCAATCCCACCCCCGCCGGCGAGGGAAAGACAACCACCACGGCCGGCTTGGGCGAGGCCATGGCAAAAATCGGCAAGAACGCCGTTATCGCTTTACGGGAGCCATCTCTTGGGCCTGTGTTTGGTATCAAGGGCGGCGCGGCCGGCGGCGGCTACGCACAGGTCTTGCCCATGGAGGACATCAACCTGCACTTTACCGGCGATATGCACGCCATCACCTCTGCCAACAACCTGTGCTGCGCCATGTTGGACAACCATATGCAGCAAGGCAATCCCCTCGGCATCGACCCCAGGCGCATTCTCATCAAGCGCTGCCTGGATATGAACGACCGGGCCCTGCGGAATATCGTGGTGGGCCTTGGCGGCAAGATCAACGGCGTTCCCCGGGAGGACGGCTTCATCATCACCGTGGCATCTGAGGTGATGGCAATTTTGTGCCTGGCGGCCGATATGAACGACTTGAAGCGCCGTTTGGGCAATATCCTTATCGCCTACACCTACGAGGGAAAGCCCGTCTACGCCAGAGATATCAAGGCCGAGGGAGCCATGGCCGCTCTTCTGCGTGACGCCGTGAACCCCAACCTGGTCCAGACCATCGAAGGCACCCCGGCCATTATGCACGGCGGCCCCTTTGCCAATATCGCCCACGGGTGCAACTCCGTGCGGGCCACCAGGCTTGCGTTGAAGCTCGCCGACTACTGCATCACTGAGGCCGGCTTCGGCTCCGACCTGGGCGCCGAAAAGTTTATGGACATCAAGTGCCGCATGGCGGGGCTCGTTCCCTCCTGCGTGGTGGTGGTGGCAACAGTACGGGCCCTGAAGTACAACGGCGGCGTGGCGAAGACAGACCTTTCCGCCGAAAACGTGGAGGCGTTAAAGAAAGGCTCTGTCAACCTGAAAGCCCATGTGGAGAATATGCACAAGTTCGGCGTGCCGGTTGTCGTTGCCATCAATCGCTTCCCCACAGATACCGGGGCTGAACTCCAGGTTATTGACCAGCTCTGCCGGGAGATGGGCGTATCCTATGCGCTGTCCGAGGTGTTTTCCAAGGGCGGCGAGGGCGGCAAGGAGCTGGCCCAGACCATCTGCGACGTCATCGACAAAAGCGAGGGCTGCAATCAATTTGCTCCCATCTATCCAGATGACGCGCCAATGGAGGAAAAGATCGAGACCATTGCCAGGAAGATTTACGGCGCGGACGGCGTCATCTTTACAAAGCAGGCCCAGAAGTCCCTGAAGGAGATTCGGGCGCTGGGCGGTGACAGTATGCCCGTGTGCATCGCCAAGACCCAGTATTCCCTGTCCGATGACCCATCCCTACTGGGAAGGCCTACGGGCTTTTCCATCACTATCCGCGATCTGCGGCTCTCCAACGGCGCGGGCTTTGTGGTGGCCTACGCCGGGGATATCATGACCATGCCCGGTCTTCCCAAGGTACCCGCCGCAGAAAAAATTGACGTGGACGAAAACGCTGTGATCCACGGGCTGTTCTGATGGAACAGGAATTTACCACCCATTCTCCCCGAGAGACGGAAGCGCTGGCAGAACGGCTGGCGGAGCACCTTCACGGCGGGGAAGTGCTGGCCTTTACCGGAGGGCTGGGCATGGGGAAAACGGCCTTTACCCGTGGCCTTGTCAAAGGCCTTGGCAGCGAGGACAATGTATCCAGCCCTACATTTGCCCTGTTGAACGAGTACCGGGGACGGCTTACTGTAGAGCATTTTGACATGTACCGGGTAAGCAGCTGGGACGACCTTTACTCCACCGGCTTTTTCGACTATCTGGGCACCGACCGGGTGCTGGCCGTGGAGTGGAGCGAGAACATCGGAAACGCTGTGCCGGAGGACGCCGTAAAAATCGCCATCCGTCAGGGAGAGCAGGAGCAGGAACGCATTATCACCATCACTGGCTTGAAGGAGGCGCTGTGAAATGCTGATCTTGGCAATCGAATCCTCGGCTTCGCCCGCTTCCGCCGCCGTGTGGGCGGACGGCGCCCTGCTGGGGGAGTATTTCGTCAACACGAAGCAGACCCACAGTCAGACGCTCCTGCCCATGGTGGAAAGCCTTCTGCAAACGGTGGGGAAGAACTGCGCCGATTTCGACGTGATGGGTGTATCCAAGGGGCCTGGTTCCTTTACTGGGGTGCGCATCGGCGTGTCCTGCGTCAAGGGCCTTGCCCTGCCGAACAGCACGCCCTGCTGTGGGGTCTCCACCCTGGAGACCATTGCCGCTGGCTGCCGCGGCTGCGAGGGCGCGGTGCTCTGTGCCGTGATGGACGCCAGGTGCGGCCAGGTATACAACGCCCTGTTCCGCGCGGAAAACGGCGGACTCCACCGCTTGACGGAAGACCGCGCCCTTTCCATCGAAGAGCTTTCCCAGGAATGTGCCCAGTATGGCAAGAACCTAATTCTGCTTGGAGACGGCGCGGCCCTGTGCTATGAAAGCCTCAGGTTTTGTGGAGCCAGGCTGGCCCCGCCGGAAATGCGGTATCAGCGGGCATCCTCCGTGGCGTTGCTGGCGGAGCATTATGCCGCAAAAGGGCAAACAGTGGATGCCGGGGAACTGATGCCCGCTTATCTGCGCCTGCCCCAGGCGGTGCGGGAACTGAAAAAGAAACAGGAGGAGGAAAAAGCATGAAACTTGCGATCGGCAGTGACCACGGCGGTTTTGCCTTAAAAGAAGCCGTGAGAAAGCATCTGGAGCAGTGCGGGATTGACTATGAGGATTTCGGCGCTTTCAGCACGGATTCCGTAGATTATACCCCCATCGCCGCAAAAACGGCCCACTATGTGGCGGACGGGAAGGCCGACTACGGCGTACTGGTCTGCACCACCGGCCTGGGCGTTTCCATAGCGGCCAACAAGGTCAAGGGCATCCGGGCGGCAGTGTGTACCAACGAATACTGCGCCGAGATGACCCGCCGCCACAACAACGCCAACATCCTCTGCATGGGCGGCAAGGTGGTCAGCGAGGAGATGGCGCTGAAAATGCTGGACATCTTCCTGAATACCGGATTTGAGGGCGGCAAGCACCAGCGCCGTATTGACCAGATCGCCCAGATCGAGAATGGGGAGCTATAAGCAATCAAGGCAGGAACCGCGTAAAAGCGCGGAGAAAATAGGAGGAACTGACAATGGAAATGAAAAACGTATTCGTAATGGACCATCCGCTCATCCAGCACAAGCTGACCTTCCTGCGTGACGTGAACACCGGCACCAAGCATTTCCGGGAGCTCGTCAGCGAGATCGCCACCCTGATGTGCTATGAGGCCACCCGCGACCTGCCCCTGAAAGAGGTGGAGACCGTCACCCCCATGCAGAAGACCACCACCAAGGTCATTGCCGGGCGTAAGCTGGCCTTCGTTCCGATCCTGCGGGCGGGCCTCGGCATGGTGGACGGCATGCTGGAGCTGGTGCCCTCGGCCAAGGTAGGTCATATCGGTCTTTACCGGGATCATGACACCTTAAAGCCCGTGGAGTACTACAACAAGCTGCCCCAGGATATCGAGGAGCGGGACGTGATCGTCCTTGACCCCATGCTGGCCACCGGCGGTTCCGCCATCGACGCCATCTCCATTGTAAAGAGGAGCCATCCCAGAAGCATCAAGTTCCTCTGCATCATCGCCGTACCGGAGGGTATCAAGGCCCTGACCGAGGCCCATCCTGATGTGCATGTGTACTGTGCCGCTGTGGATGAGAAGCTCAACGAGAACGGCTATATCTTGCCCGGCCTTGGAGACGCCGGGGATCGCATTTTCGGTACCATATGAGTGAAAGCAATACCTGGCTGTGACGCTGAAGAGCTGCACGGACTTCCGCTTTAAGGCCATTCGGCTTTCCGTGAGGCTGCTTTTGCCGCTGCGCCGGGGAATTGCTACAGCGGCAGGGAGGAGATTGCGTGTCTTACCCAGCTGAACGCATTGCAGCAGTCCTGCCTATCGTGTGAGACCGCTTTCAGAAAGGAGATCGTTATGTCTCATCTTGTAGAATTTCCCGCCTTGGGGATATCGTTTACCGTCAATGAGGTGGCCTTTTCCATCGGCAGCTTTGACGTGCGTTGGTATGGCATTATTATAGCCGTTGGCTTTTTGCTGGCCATGCTCTATGCCTTCCTCAGCGCAAAAAAAATGAACATTGATATGAACCGCCTGATCGACGTTGTGATTGTTGGCCTTCTGGCGGCCATTGTGTGCGCCAGGCTCTATTATGTGATCTTCTACCCTGACAATCAGAAGTATTGGGATAACCCCATAGAAATACTGGATATCCGCTCCGGCGGCCTGGCTATTTACGGCGGGCTTATCGGCGCGGTGGTGTTCGGTTGCATTACGGCCAAGCTGCGCAAATTGAAGGTGGCCGCCGTGCTGGACATCGCCTCCCTTGGCTTTTTGATTGGCCAGTGTGTTGGGCGCTGGGGCAACTTCGTCAATCAGGAAGCCTTCGGCACCGCCACCGACCTGCCCTGGGGCATGTACAGTGATAACACAGAGGCTGTGGTGCCCGGCAGCCCGGTACACCCCTGCTTCCTGTATGAATCCCTGCTGTGCCTTTTGGGCTTTGTGCTGCTGCACTTTTTCACAAGAAAGCTCCGCCGCTATGACGGCCAGACCTTCCTATTGTACTCCCTCTGGTATGGGGCCTGCCGCTTTTTGATCGAGGGCCTGCGCACCGATAGCCTGATCATCCCTTATTTGAACCTGCGGGTCTCTCAGGTTGTAGCGGCGATCTGCGTGATCGTCAGCGCTATTTTGCTGATTGTGTTCCGCCATAAGACGAGCCTGACCGGCTGCGGCAGCGCCAAAGTAATGGAAGGCGTCGGTATCACCCTGGGGAAGGAGCAGACGGGAGAGACGGCCACCGACACAGGCTACAGCACGATTTTCGGCGATCTGCCGGCCGATGCTCTCTCTTTGGATGTGGACGAGCCGGAACAAAACTCGGATGATAAGGCAGAAGAGGAAAAGAAGGACTGACAGGAGGAGCCTATGGCAATACGCATTGATGGAAAAGCGGTATCCGAAAAGGTAAAAGCCCAGGTAGCCCGGGAAGTGGAAGCGTTGAAGGAACAGGGCATCCGGCCGGGCTTTGCCATGGTGCTGGTGGGGGATGACCCCGCCTCGCGCATCTATATCAACAGCAAGAAAAAGGCCTGTGCGGATACCGGTATTTATTCCGAAGAATACGCTCTGCCGGCCACCATCAGTCAGGAAGAGCTGGTAAAGCTGATCGAAGCGCTCAATAATAAGCCGGAAATTCACGGCATCCTTTTGCAGTCCCCATTGCCGGAAGGCTTAGACGAGGCGGCGGCGATGGAAGTGATCGACCCCAGAAAGGATGTGGACGCCTTTCATGCCTATAATGTGGGAAAGCTCGTTCAGGGCAGGCCTATTTTCCAGCCCTGTACCCCTGCCGGCATCCTGGAGCTGATTTGCTCTACCGGCACGGAGATCGAGGGCAAAAACTGCGTGGTCATCGGCAGGAGCAACATCGTGGGGAAGCCCATGGCGCTGCTGCTTTTGCAGCACAACGGCACAGTTACGGTCTGTCACAGCAGGACTGTGAACCTGAAAGAGATCACATGTAAAGCGGACATCCTTGTCACTGCCGTGGGAAAGGCGGGATTTGTCACTGCCGATATGGTAAAGCCCGGGGCGGTGGTCATCGACGTGGGCATAAACCGCAACGCTGCAGGAAAGCTCTGCGGGGATGTGGCTGCTGCAGAGGTGGAGCCCGTTGCCTCTTACCTTACCCCAGTGCCGGGCGGGGTTGGGCCTATGACGGTTGCCATGCTGATGAAAAACATTGTACTTGCGGCAAAGCTGCAGAACGGCATGACGATTTGAAGCAGAGCCGAGGTGAGTTTTTGTGGGAAATTTACTGGAACATATCCACTCGCAGGACGATTTGAAGGCGTTGAAGGATCAGGAGCTTTCTCAGCTGTGTGACGAGATACGGCAAACGGTCATCGAAACAGTGTCGCACAACGGCGGGCACCTGGCCTCCAACCTGGGGGTTGTGGAACTTACCGTGGCCCTTGCCCTGGCCTTCGATTCGCCCCGCGATACCGTTATCTGGGACGTGGGCCATCAAAGCTATCCCTATAAGCTGTTGACGGGCCGATATGACAGGTTTTCCACCATTCGGCAGGAGGGCGGCCTGTCCGGCTTTCCAGACAGAGAGGAAAGCGAGTGCGACAAGTTCACCACCGGCCACAGCAGCACCTCCATCTCGTCTGCACTGGGCATTTCTGAAGCAAACCTTTTGCAGGGGAAAGAGGGCAACGTGGTGGCCGTTATCGGCGACGGCGCCCTTTCCGGCGGCCTTGCCTATGAGGGCCTGAACAACGCCGGGCGCCTGCACCGGAATCTCATCGTCATCTTAAACGACAACAACATGTCCATCTCCAAAAATGTGGGCTCCATGGCCCGGTACCTTACCTATATCCGCACAAAGCCGGGATATATCAAAATCAAGAACAACGTGGAGAACTCCCTGAACAGGATGCCGGTGGTTGGCAAGGCCATCAGCACGGCGCTGCGGCATGTCAAGCGGAACATCAAGAAACTGTTTTACAATTCCACTATTTTTGAAGATTTCGGTTTTGCTTATTACGGCCCTTTTGACGGCCACAATATTACCGAGCTGCGGGAGGCCATGGAAAGCGCCAAGCTCATTCATAAGCCAGTGCTTCTTCATGTGCGCACCTATAAGGGAAAAGGCTATGAGTACGCCGAACAGGATCCCTGCATGTACCATGGGCTTTCCGGCTTTGATGTGACCACGGGGGAAACCGGCGAGAAAGCGAAAAGCTTTTCCGACGTATTTGGAGAGACGCTCTGCACTTTGGCGGAGCAGAATGAAAAGCTCTGTGCCATTACGGCCGCAATGCAGGACGGCACCGGCCTTTCCACTTTCCGGGAGCGCTTCCGGGGAAGATTTTACGATGTTGGTATTTCAGAGGAGCACGCTGTCACCTTCGCCGGGGGCCTGGCCGTAGGAGGCATGCTGCCGGTGTTTGCGGTGTACTCTACCTTTTTGCAGCGATCTTACGATCAGCTGATACACGACGTTTCTCTGCAAAAGTCAAAGGTCATTTTGGCAGTAGATAGGGCCGGCGTTGTGGGTGAGGACGGCAAGACCCACCAGGGCGTATTCGACGCGGCCTTCCTGCAGACCGTTCCCGGCATTACTTTGTATTCCCCCGCATATTTTGAAGAGCTGCGATTACAGCTTGCTTTCCTCGTAACGGATGGCGTCGGGCTCTGTGCCATCCGTTATCCGCGTGGAAAGGAGCTGTATCGGCCGGCCTGGTTCCGTGCCGGGCTGGAGCCTTATACCGTTCACGGGCCCCAGGATGCCGCTTTCTGTATCGTCACCTTTGGGCGGTTGTTTTCCTTTGCGGCTGACGCGGCGGAACAGCTGGAAAAGGAGGGTGTTCCCGTAAAGCTGGTCAAGCTCGACCGCATCGTTCCCATTGATGACGGCGCTGTGAAGGAAGCCGCTGCCTGCCGTCAGGTGTTCTTCTTTGAGGAAGGCATAGAGCGCGGCGGCATCGGCGAGCACTTCTTCCTGCTTTTGGGAAAGGCCGGCTTTTCCGGCCGATATCATCTGCACGGCATCAATGAGCCCTTCATTGGCCAGGCGCCCATGTTCCGAACTCTGGAAAAGCTTGGGCTCAACAGTGAAGCCATGAAGAGGACGATCCTCCAATGCTGGCATGTTGAGAAAGGGGATGATCCCGCTGAAAAAGAGACTTGACATCCTGCTGACGGAACAGGGCCTGGCGGAAAGCCGGGAAAGGGCCAAGGGCCTCATTATGGCGGGCGTCGTCTATGCCGACAATCAAAAAGCCGACAAGCCCGGGGACCTTTACCCGGAAAACATTTCCCTTGAGGTGCGCGGCAAAGGCCTGCCCTATGTGAGCCGTGGCGGCCTGAAGCTGGAAAAGGCCATGAAAGAATTTTCCCTCGACCTTGCGGGGCTTGTGTGTATGGATATTGGTGCTTCCACCGGGGGCTTTACCGATTGCATGCTGCAAAATGGGGCAAAGAAGGTCTACGCGGTGGATGTGGGCTACGGCCAGCTTGCCTGGAAACTCCGCACGGATGAGCGTGTAATAAATTTGGAACGCACCAACGCCCGTTATCTCACAGAGGAGCAGATCCCGGAAAAGATAGACTTCTTCTCGGCGGATGTTTCCTTTATCTCGCTCACCCTGATCCTGCCCGCTTTGCGGCCACTGCTGGCAGAGCATGGCCGGGCCGTGTGCCTTATCAAGCCTCAGTTTGAAGCCGGTAGGGAAGGGGTGGGAAAGAAAGGCGTGGTACGGGATAAGGCGGTTCACAGGGAAGTGATAGAGAAAATTGTCCGATTCGCGCCTGAGAACGGGTATTCTGTACTGGGTCTGACCTTCTCCCCGGTAAAGGGCCCGGAGGGGAACATTGAGTACCTGATTTATTTAGAACGCTCTGACGCGCCGGTCGTATCGCCGGAGACCGCGGACGCTTTCGCTGTGGTGGAAGCTTCTCATGCGGAGCTTGACAAATGATTGCGGCAGAAAGGATGGTGAGGCAAATTGAAGATAGCGGTAGTACCAAATCTGATGAAAGAGGATGCCGTGGCCTGTACGGATGAGATCGTCGATATCCTTCAGCGCTATGGCTGCGAAACGGTCTTGAAGACAGATCTGTTCACCCCTAACGGCATATACTGCCAGTGCCGGGATGACTCCCTTGCATCCTGCGACGTTTTTATCGCGGTGGGAGGGGACGGCACCATCATCCATACGGCAAAGCTGGCGGCTTCCTTTGACCGGCCCATTTTGGGGGTAAACGCCGGCACTATGGGCTTTACCGCCGGAGTGGAGCGGCATGAGCTGTTTCTTTTGCCAAACCTGCTTTCCGGCCAATTTCGAGAAGAAAGCCGCCTGATGGTGTCTGTGCGGCTTGAGTCTGACGGACGTTCCTCCTCCTACCTTGCCTTAAACGACGCCGTGCTTTCCGGCGAGGTTGCTTCCATCATCGACTACCAGATGGCCCTGGGGGAGAACCAGGGTTATCGCTGCCGGGCGGACGGCTTTATCGTGGCCACGCCCACAGGCTCCACCGCTTATTCGCTTTCCGCAGGCGGGCCGGTGATCCAGCCGGACATGGACTGCCTGGTCTACACGCCGGTGTGTTCCCATGGGATGTTCAGCAAAAGCGTGGTCTTTGGCGGGGACACCGAATTGCGGGTGACCGTTCCGGAGAATACGAAGCGGGTTTTCCTCACAGTAGACGGCGAAGCTCCTGTGGAGATTCTGCCGGGCGACAGTCTCTTTTTCTCCAGAGCGAAACGGCGCGCTCGATTCCTTATGCTTGACAAAAGAAATTTTTATGATATATTAAATCAGAAAATCATTGCAATCCGCTAAGGACACGGACGGAAAGGAAGGGATCATTTGTGAAGACCAGAAGGCACGCCAAAATTTTAGAGCTTATCAAGGAATACGACATTGACACTCAGGATGAGCTCCTCCGCCATTTACGGGAAAGCGGCTTTGATGTGACCCAGGCCACGGTTTCCCGGGACATCAAGGAGCTGCGTCTCATCAAGAGCCTGTCTCACACAGGAAAGTACAAATACTCTACCGGCGGCGATACTGGCGGGGATATGTCGACAAAGTTCCACTCTCTGTTTTCCGATGCGGTCACTTCCGTAGAGGCCGCCCAGAATATGCTGGTTATCAAGTGCATAAACGGCATGGCCCAGGCGGTCTGTGCCGCCATGGACGCCGCCTATCCACAGAGCTTTGTTGGCACGTTGGCGGGAGAAAACACGATCTTTATCGTTTGCAGAGACAGTGAAACAGCGGCTTCGGCCCAGGAGGAATTTCGCAGGTTTATTGGGGGCTGATTACTGTTTCGAGAAAGGATGCGGATGGATATGCTTGCACAGCTGTTTATCAACAATATCGCGGTCATTGAAAAGGCGTCTATTGAACTGGACGCCGGTTTTACTGTGCTGACAGGCGAGACCGGCGCCGGTAAATCCATCATTATTGACGCCATTCACGCTGTGCTGGGCGAGCGGACCTCTAAAGAGCTGGTGCGCACCGGCACAGACGCCGCATCCGTTTCCGCGCTGTTTGTCGGCCTGTCCGACGAGGCCCTTTCTATCCTGGACAAGCTTTCCGTTCCCCGGGAAGAGGACGGTTCCCTGCTCATACAGCGCGATATCCGTCTGGATGGCCGATCCCTTTGTAAGCTCAACGCTGCTCCGGCCACCGTTTCCATGCTGCGGGCCATCGGGCCCCATCTCGTCAGCATCCACGGTCAGCACGAAAGCTATGAGCTTTTGTCGCCGGAGGTTCATATGATGTATCTTGACAGCTTCGGCGGCCTGGAAGATCTGTTGAAAAGCTATCAGGAAAGCTACCGCCGGCTGCGGAAGCTGCAAAACCGACTTGAGGAGTTTAACACCGACGAGGGAGAAAAGGCGAGGCGTATCGATCTGCTGCGCTATCAGGTCAATGAATTGGAGGATGCCGCCATACAGCCCGGGGAGAGGGAAGAGCTTTCCCGGCAGCGAGAGGTCATCCGCAACAGCGAAAAGATCGCGTCTTCACTGGCACTTGTCCGCAGCCTGCTTTCCGGCGACGAAAACAGTGACGGGCTGCTTTCCGGTGTATCCCAGGCAGCGTCAGAGCTGGAAAAGGCCGCTCAGTACCTGCCGGAGGTGGAGGATGCCGCGCAAAAGCTCCGTGACGCCGGTTTCCTCTTGGAGGATGTGGATTCTTCCATTCAGGACACGGGTACCGACTTTGACCCGGCCGCGCTGGACGCCATTGAGGAGCGCCTGGACGTGCTGTACCGTCTTGGCTTAAAATATGGCGATACGGAAGAGAAAATGCTGGCTTTTTTGGATCAATGCCGGAAAGAGCTGGAAACCATCGAATTTTCCGACGAAGAGAGAGAAAAGCTTGAACACGAGTATGAGGAGGAGAAAAAGCAGGCCATCGCATTGGCAAAGGAGCTTTCTGAAAAACGGAAGGCGGCCTCCTCTTCCTTTGCAGGGCAGGTGAAGCAGGAACTCACCTTTCTCAACATGCCGAACGTGGAATTTTTGGCGGAGACAGAGCGTGTGCCGCTGTATTCCATGGGCTGCGACAAGATCCAATTTCTGGTCTCCGCCAATAAGGGAGAGCCGCCCAAGCCCATGTCGAAAATCGCCTCCGGCGGTGAGCTTTCCCGTATCATGCTGGCTATCAAGACAGTGCTTTCCGGCAAGGACAAAGTGGACACCCTCATCTTCGACGAGGTGGACACAGGCATCAGCGGCGCGGCCGCAGACAAGGTGGGGCAGAAGCTGAAGCAGGTGTCAAAAAACCGACAGGTGCTGTGCATCACTCATCTTGCACAGATCGCCGCCTTGGCGGACAATCATCTGCGCATTTCAAAGCATGTGGAGAACGGCCGCACCTTCACACAGGTACAACCCTTAGACTTTGAGGGCAGAAAGCAGGAGCTTGCCCGCATCATCGGCGGGGAAAATGTAACGGAGCTTCAGCTCAAAATGGCGGAGGAAATGCTGCAAAAGGCTTGACAATTTTTCCATTCGGTTTTATAATATCGCCAAAGGCAAAGACGGAACGGAGGTTTCTCCAAATAGGCGCTGCTTTAAATGGCAAAGAGAGTTCGCGGGCGGTGTAAGCGAACCCATAGCGGCGCTGAAATTACTTTCCTGAGCCGCTGTCTGGAAAGGCGAAAGCCCAGTAGAGACAGACGTGTGACAGCCGTTACCCTGTCAGGGCATGAAAGTGCCCGGTAAGGCCAAAGACCGCAAGGCTTTGGTGAACTGAGGTGGTACCGCGGATTGATTTCGCCCTCTGCAAAATTTTGCGGAGGGCTTTTTGTTGCCATATGGCCACCCTCCGGAAAGGAGGAAGCTATGATCGAGCTGGTAAAGCTCGGCCCACAGGATGCGGAAGAGCTGTTTCAAATGCGCATACAGGCGTTTCAGCCGCTTTTGGACAAGTATCAGGATTTCGATACCAATCCGGCGGCGGAAAGCTTTGAGCGATTTCAGCGGTATTTTCGGGAATACAGCGACTGCTATTTTATCGAAACAAAAAGGAAAAGGCTAGGCGCCCTGCGAGTGGTGCGGCTGTCTGAAAAGGAGTGTTATCTTTCGCAAATCTTCATTTTGCCAGAATACCAGGGCAGGGGCTATGCCCAGCAGGCGCTGGCATCTGTGGAAAAGCTGTACCCCAAGGCAGAACGCTGGAGCCTTGACACCATCAAGCAGGAGCCGAAGCTGCTGCACCTTTACGAAAAGTCTGGCTATCATCTGACCGGTGAGACCAAACCGCTCAAAGATGGCATGGATCTTGTGTTTTTTGAGAAAATCACTTAAACGAAAGGATGAAACGACATGGAAATTTACGAGGAATTAAAGGCCAGGGGACTGATCGCCCAGGTCACCAACGAAGAAGAGATCAGGAAGATGGTGAACGCGGGGAAAGCCGTCTTTTACATCGGCTTTGACTGCACCGCCGACAGCCTGACCGCGGGCCACTTTATGGCTTTAACGCTGATGAAGC
The DNA here is from genome assembly GCA_964648555.1 of uncultured Acutalibacter sp. Classification (GTDB taxonomy): domain Bacteria; phylum Bacillota; class Clostridia; order Oscillospirales; family Acutalibacteraceae; genus Acutalibacter. Next base: position 401 of record CAZYLJ010000028.1, on the reverse strand, counting down.
GGCTGCAAATGGCCGGGAACCAGCCCATCGCCCTGATCGGCGGCGGCACCACTATGATCGGCGACCCCACCGGCCGCACGGATATGCGGAAGATGCTGACAAAAGAGGATATCGACCACAACGCCGCCTGCTTCAAGCGTCAAATGGAGCGCTTTATTGAGTTCGGCGAGGGCAAGGCACAGATGGTCAATAACGCCGATTGGCTCTTAAACCTCAACTATGTGGAGCTGCTGCGGGAGGTCGGCACGTGCTTCTCCGTCAACAATATGCTCCGGGCGGAGTGCTACAAGCAGCGTATGGAAAAGGGCCTGTCCTTTTTAGAGTTCAACTACATGATCATGCAGAGCTACGACTTCTATGAACTGTTCCAGCACTACGGCTGCAACATGCAGTTCGGCTGC
>CAZYLJ010000027.1:8875-14997 GCA_964648555.1 uncultured Acutalibacter sp. | reverse complement strand
TGGGGTTGGGCATCAGGCCGCGGGGGCCCAGCACCTTACCAAGACGGCCGACCAGGCCCATCATGTCGGGGGTGGTGATCAAAACGTCGAAGTCCATCCAGCCCTCGGACTGGATCTTCTGCACCATTTCCTCAGCGCCCACAAAGTCGGCGCCGGCGTTCTGGGCGGCCTCGATGTTGTCGCCCTTGCAGATAGCCAGCACGCGGACGTTCTTGCCGGTGCCGTTGGGCAACACAATGGCGCCGCGGACCTGCTGGTCGGCGTGGCGGCCGTCAACGCCCAGGCGGATATGAAGCTCCACGGTCTCGTCAAATTTGGCCGTGCCGGTCTTTACGCAGAGGTCAAGGGCCTCGCCTGTTTCATAGAGCTTGCTGCGGTCGATGAGCTTGGCACCTTCCACATACTTTTTTCCGTGTTTCATTGTATTTTCCTCCAGTGGTAAATATCGGATTCTTTAAATTCCTCCCACACGAGAGGCTCAGTCTACTACCTCGATACCCATGCTGCGGGCGGTACCGGCAATCATGCTCATAGCCGTCTCGACAGAGGCGGCGTTCAGATCGGGCATCTTCTGCTCGGCGATCTTCTGCACCTGCTCGCGGGTGATCTTGGCAACCTTCTTCTTGTTTGGCTCACCGGAAGCCGTCTCGATGCCGCAGGCCTTCTTGATGAGGACGGCGGCGGGCGGGGTCTTGGTGACAAACGTGAAAGAGCGGTCGGCGTACACCGTGATGACCACGGGGATAATGAGGCCCGCGTCGTTCTTGGTGCGCTCGTTGAACTCCTTCGTAAACGCCATGATGTTCACGCCGTGCTGGCCCAGAGCAGGGCCGACAGGCGGCGCGGGGGTGGCTTTTCCAGCCGGAATCTGCAGCTTGATAAAGCCCGTTACCTTTTGTGCCATTTTTTGCACCTCCAAAATTTGTGGTGATAGCGACACAGGTGCTGAAAATCAAATTTCACCCATGTCTCCCACAGGGGCTTGCGCCCTTGCTCAAAGCGGAGCGCCAGGGGGTGCCCCCTCCGCAATGCGCAATCCTCGGATGCGATTGCCGGAAGTGGATCGCCCGGTACTGAGAAAGCTTCTATCTCACTCAGTACCGTCCTGAAAGCGGCCCGCCGAGTTTCCAAATGTTTTCGCCGAATTATACAGGTTCGGCCTGATCCAGCTCCAATTCTACGGGGGTGTCCCGCCCGAACATGGAGACCGTGACCCGGACGCGGTTCTTCTCCACGTCCATTTCCTCCACCGTGCCGATAAAGCCCTCCAGGGGCCCGTCCACGATGTTGACAGAGTCTCCCACCTGGTAGCTGACCTCCACGGTGCGCTTTTCGATGCCCAGCCGCATGACCTCTTCCTCCGTCAGGGGGATGGGCTTTGAGGAGGGGCCCACAAACCCGGTGCAGCCGCGGATGTTGCGCACCGCGTACCAGGATTCGTCCGTCACGATCATCTTGATGATGACGTAACCGGGAAAAATCTTGCGCTCCACTTCCTTGCGCTTGCCCGTGTCGGTGATCTCCGTCACCGTCTCGGTGGGCACGCGGATCTCCTGGATCAGATCCTGCATCTGGCGGTTTTCCACCGTCTTTTCCAGGTTAGAGGCCACCTTGTTCTCGTAGCCGGAGTAGGTGTGGACCACATACCATTTTGCTTCGTCTGCCATAGTTACCTCCGCTTAGACCTTGGCAACGTCCATCACCAGGCCCAGCAGGTTCATGAAGCCGGTGTCCAGGAGAAAGACGAACAGCCCCAGCAGGATGATGGTGACAAGCACCACGCCGGTGCTCTTGAACACGGCTTTGGGGGCTGGCCACACGATCTTTTTCAGCTCGCCTTTGCAATCCTTGAAGAACTTGCCGATCCGCTTAAAGAAACGGACAAAGGCGTTGGGGCCCTTCTTTGCCGGCTTGTTCTCCACCTTTTTCTCGTTCTCAGCCATGCTCTCTTCTCCTTACCTGGTTTCCCTGTGCAGGGTGTGTTTCCGGCAAAACCTGCAATACTTCTGCATTTCCAGTCTGTCGGGCGTGTTTTTCTTTTCCTTCTTGGTCTGGTAGTTCCTCTGCTTGCACTCGGTGCAGGCCATGACGACCTTCACTCTCATTTTTCGGCACCTCCGTTTTACGGAATAAATTCAGGGGCCACTGCCCCGCCTCCCTCTGAGAAAAAGAGATACAAAAAGAAAGCCTCTTTTCCGAGGTGGTATCAGTATAGCACAACGCCCCCGGCTTGTCAATCTTTATTTTTCAGCCCTGCAGGCGGGCCTCCACTTTTTTGCCCCGCTTCTTTGGCTTTTCCGGCTTGATCTTCTTGCCCCTGAGCTTCCTGGTATATTTCAGGTCTTTCTGCAATTCGTCTCCCACCCGGTCGTACAGGGCGGTGAACGCCTCATCGCCGACGGCGTTCAGAAGCCCTGCGGTAACAATGGAACGCAGGTCCATGTCGCCGTTTTTATACATGTCGTCCAGCAGGGCGCACAGCTTTTTGCAGGCGTCGCTGTCGGGGTAGCGGACGGCCACGTCCTCGCACAGAGGAGCGGCCTTTTCCTTAACAAAGGTCACGTACCGCACCTGGCCATAGACGATCTTTTCCTCGTTGAGGGCCTGCTTCAGGTCGGGGAACAGGTTCGCCAGCCGGTTGACGAAGAACATGGGATCCACCACGCGCTCGTCCTCTTTGCTGCGCTTGCGCTTCTGCTGGACCATCGCCACGCGCTTTGGGCCCCGAACCACCTCTAAAAAGTCGCCCAAAATGCTTTCGGCGTCGGCTCTTTCGCCGGTGCGCTCGTCGTAAAGCCACATGGAGAGGCTGCGCCAGTCTCCCGGCTTGCCCTCGCCGTCCAGGCTGGTGGAGCAGAGCTCGAACCGCTGCTTTTTCGTGTCGTACCGCAGGCAGTAGGCCACCTCATCCGTTGAGAACATGACGGCCCGGCCGTCCTCAAATTCCAGCTCTTCCGGCTCCCGGAAGCCCTGCTTCAAAAGCTCTTCGGAAAGGCCCTCCTGCAAAAGGCCAAATGCGTTGTATGCCAAATGTGATCAACTCCAAACTGTTTTTCGGGCCGGCGCCGCCATCTCGACGGACCGGATGTTTAGTATTTTACCATGTTTTCTCGGAAAAGTCCATCCCTTTTTCGCCCGCTTCCGGCGGACAGGCCAAAGCCGGAAAGAAAGGTTGATAATTTCGCCGGGTTATAGTATAATGTGATAGCTTTTCTGAAATTCTGAAACCGGGAAGTGACCTGATATGGAGAAAACGAATCACAAGCGCAGAGTCGCCGTGCTGTTCGGCGGGGCCTCCTCCGAGCACGAGGTGTCCCTCATGTCCGCCGCGTCCATCCTGCAGAACCTGTCCGAGGAGAAGTACGAGGTCTGCAGGGTTGGCATTACAAAATCGGGCCGATGGCTGCTGTATACCGGCGGGCTGGATGACCTGAAGCCCGGCGTTTGGGAGGATCCCCAATACACAACGCCGGCGTTTTTGGCCCCGGATCCCACTGTTCACGGCCTGGTGATCATGAAGGAGGACGGCGCGGAGACTCTCCCCATCGACTGCGTGTTCCCGGCCCTTCACGGCAAAAACGGCGAGGACGGCACCCTGCAGGGGCTTTTGCAGCTTTCCGGCATCCCCTATGTGGGCTGCAACACCCTGGCCTCCGCCGCGTGCATGGATAAGGCTGTCACCCACACGCTGCTTTCCGCCCACAACATCGAGCAGGCCCACTACCTGTGGTTCTACGCGGACCGTTTCGACGCCGCGCCGGACACCATCAAAAACAAGATCAGGGCCAGACTCAGCTTCCCCGTGTTCGTCAAGCCGGCCAACGCCGGCTCCTCTGTGGGCGTCAGCAGGGTGGAGCGCTTCGAGGACCTGGACAGCGCCATTTTGAAGGCCGCCGCCGAGGACAGCAAGGTGATAGTGGAAGAGGGGATCAGGGGCCAGGAGGTGGAGTGCGCCGTGCTGGGCAACCGGGACGCAGAGGCCTCCATGGTGGGAGAGATTGGCGCTTCCGCCGCCTTCTACGACTACGACGACAAGTATATAAACGGTACCAGCCGGCTGTACATCCCCGCCCGCCTGGACGAGGATGTGGCCGAAAAGGTGCGGCAGACCGCTGTGCGGGCCTATCGGCTGCTGGGGTGTTCCGGCCTGGCGAGGGTAGACTTCTTCGTCACCGAGGGGGATCACCGGGTGGTCCTGAACGAAATCAACACCCTGCCGGGCTTCACCTCCATCAGCATGTACCCAAAGCTGTGGATGGCCGGAGGCCTCACCTATGGGGAACTGTTAGATAAGCTCATCGAACTGGCGTTTCAAAAGAAAGGAAAGAAAACAGATGGATAACCGGCCCATTGGCGTGTTCGATTCCGGCCTGGGAGGCCTGACGGCGGTGAAGGAGCTGGAAAAGGCCCTGCCGGAGGAGAGCATCATCTACTTCGGCGACACCGGCCGGGTGCCCTATGGCAGCCGCAGCCGGGAAATCATCCGCAGCTATGCCCGGCAGGACATGGCGTTTCTCATCAAGCAGGATGTGAAAGCCGTGCTGACCGCCTGCGGCACTGTCAGCTCCACCTCGGCGGACATCGGCGCGGCGCTGCCTGTGCCCTATTTCGATGTGGTAGCTCCCACCGCCAGGGCTGCGGCCCGGGCCACCGGAAACGGCAGGGTGGGCGTTATCGGCACCAACGCCTCCATTCACAGCGACGCCTACCGGCAGGCGCTGCTGCGGGAGAATTACCGCCTGGAAATTTTTTCTCAGCCCTGCCCGCTGTTTGTACCTCTGGTGGAGAACGCCTTCATCACGCCCCAGGACGAGGTGACAAGGCTGGTGGCGGAACGGTACCTGGGCCCTGTCCGGGAGGCCGGGGTGGACACCCTGATCCTGGGCTGCACCCACTACCCCATCATCGCGCCGACCATCGCCTCCGTCATGGGCAGGGGCGTCACGCTCATCGACAGCGGCCGGGAGGCTGCCCTGGCGCTGGCCGCCGCCCTGAAGGAGCGGGATCTGCTGTGCGGCGGCTCCCCCCGGCGGGCCCGCTATTTTGTCACTGACGACCCGGAGGGCTTCATCAACGTGGCGGAGCTGTTTTTGGGCCACCGGGTGGACGGCGAAACGGAACGGATCAATATTGAAGCCTATTAAGTTAAGGGTTCGGAAAGGGAAACAATGCTCAAGGAAGATTACGAGATCAGCATCGTGGGAAAGCAGACCTACCAACCGGAGGACGGCATCGCCCCCGGCGAGGTGACTTTGCGCACTACCGGCACCTACACGGAACGGGGCCTGGCCCGGTTCATCGCCTATAAGGAATACGATGAGGACGACCCCAAGGTGGCCTACACCGCCGTTTTGAAGCTGGAGCCAGGCAAGCTCACCATGATGCGGGCGGGCTCCGCCACCAGGCTCATTTTAGAGGAGGGCAAGCGTCACCTGTGCCTGTACGACACGGGCTACGGCACTCTGTCTGTGGGGGTGTTCACCAGCCTTCTGGAGACGAGCCTTGATGAGAAGGGCGGCAAGCTCAGTGTAAAATACACGCTGGACATCGACTCCAACCTGTCCAGCAACAACGAGATCGAAGTGAAGATCAAGCCCAAGGGGCAGAAATATAAAATGTAAGATCAGATGTAAAAAACGCGGGAGGGAAACTATGTCACAGTTGGTAATAAACGCAGTAGACGGCTTGCGGGAGGCCGTGCAGGCATCTTTGAGGCTGGCGATTGCAAAGGGGGAGCTGCCCGAAGCGCCTCTGCCCGACTTTGCCCTGGAGGTGCCGGGAGACCGCTCCCACGGGGACTGGGCCTGCAACGCCGCTATGGTGGGAGCCAAGGCTTTTCACAGGGCGCCCCGGCAGATCGCCCAGGCCATCGCGGACAACCTGGAGCTTTCCGGCACCTACTTCAAGTCCTGCGAGATCGCCGGGCCGGGCTTCTTGAACTTCTTCTATAATAGCCGCTTTTACGCCGACGTCCTCAAGGACATCCACGCTTTGGGCGAAAGGTACGGGCACAGTGATTTCGGCGGCGGCAAGCGGGTGCTGGTGGAGTACGTTTCCGCCAACCCCACCGGCCCCATGCACATCGGCAATGCCCGGGGCGGCGTGCTGGGCGACGCCCTCTC
>CAZYLJ010000027.1:0-8775 GCA_964648555.1 uncultured Acutalibacter sp. | reverse complement strand
GGCTTTGCCTTGCCCCGGAACATCCAGGGGCTCCACGACGACCTGCTGCGTTACCGGGTGGAATACGACAACTGGTTCCACGAGTCCACCCTGCATGAAAACGGCGCGGTGGAAAAAGTCATCACCCTCTTAAAGGAAAAAGGCGCCACCTATGAAAAGGACGGCGCGGTGTGGTTCAGGGGGGAAAAATACGGCAGCGAGGATTTCGTCATCGTGCGCTCCAACGGGGTACCCACCTACGTGGTGCCGGACATCGCCTACCACTACAACAAGCTGGTCACCCGGAATTTCGACATCGCCATCGACGTACTGGGGGCCGACCACCACGGCTACGTCCCCCGCTTGAAGGCGGCGCTAACCGCATTGGGCGTGGACGCCGAAAAGCTGCAGATCGTCCTGATGCAGATGGTACGCCTGGTGCGGGACGGGGAGATCGTCAAGGCCAGCAAGCGCAGCGGCAAGGCCATCACACTGGTCACTCTGCTGGAAGAAGTGCCCGTGGACGCCGCCCGGTTCCTTTTCAACTCTTACGAGCCCACCACCCGCATCGACTTTGCCCTCGATCTGGCTGTCCAGCAGGATGCCCAGAATCCGGTATACTACGTACAGTACGCCCACGCCAGAATTTGCAGCATCCTGAAGAACCTGAAGGCCGACGGCGTGGAGCCTAGGGAGTGCACCCCCGAGGAGCTGAGCCTGCTCAACACGCCGGAGGAGATGGAACTGATCCGCTTCCTCTCCGCGTTCACCGGGGAGATCAACGGCGCGGCCAAGGCAATGGATCCGGCCCGCATCACCAAGTACGTGGTGAATCTCTCCACCCTGTTCCACAAGTTCTACAACAACTGCCGGGTCAAGGGCGAGGATGAGGCACTGACCGCCGCCCGCCTGTATCTCTGCACCGCCGCCAGGACTGTTTTGGAAAACGCCCTTGCCCTGTTCAAGGTGAGCGCGCCGGAAGTGATGTGAGCTTATTACCGCTTCTTCGGCCAGAAATACAGCCCATAAACGAGAAGGCACAGGGAAATGAGCAGGGCGCTGGCCGCCGCGCCGAGGGCCACTGCCGTGTGGCTTAAAGGCCCGGCCACCATGCTGATGATGATCGCCGCCGCGTCCGCCGCCAATAAGAATTTATAAATCTGCCGCTCTGTGTCTGACATACCGATCCCCCTATTCTAACAACTCATGATCGAGCTTTGACAACTGATTTGCCAGGGCCGCCAGCTGCTCCAGGGTGAGCTGCTCCGCCCTGGCGTTTTTCTGCGCGCCCGCCTGAAAGAGCGCCTCCTCTACCTTGGCCTTGGTATAACGCCCTGCCGCCGCGATGGAATTGGCCGCTGTTTTTCTCCGCTGGGCAAAGGCCGCCCGAACAGTGGAGAAAAAGAGCTCTTCCGACTCCACCTCCACCGGGGGTGTTTTCCGCAGCGTCAAGCGGATGACGGCGGAATCCACATTGGGCTGCGGCAGGAAGCTGCCCCTCCCCACCTGGAACAGGATCTCCGGCACGGCGTGATACCACACCGAGGCGCTGACCGCCCCACATTCCCGGCGGCCCGGCGGGCAGCAGATACGCTGCGCCGCCTCCTTCTGCACCATGACCGTGACCGTCCGTAAGGGCAGATCGTTTTCCAGCAGCCGCATGATGACCGGAGAGGTGATATAGTAGGGCAGGTTGGCGCAGACGCACACCGGCCCGCCGTCGAACTCCCGGTCAATGAGCTCCTGCAGATCCAGCTCCAATACGTCGCCTTCTATCAGCTTCACGTTCCGGCAGTCCGCCAATGTCTCCTCCAGAACCGGGAAGAGCCGCTTGTCCAGCTCGATGGCGACTACCTTTTCCGCCACCTGAGAAAGCTCCCAGGTCAGCACCCCCAGGCCGGGGCCGATCTCGATGACGCCTTTGCAGCTTTCCGCGCCGCACTCCGCCGCCATGCGGGGGCACACACCGGGGTTTACAAGAAAATTCTGCCCCATGCTCTTGGAAAAATGAAAGCCATGGCGGCTCAGCACCTCCTTCATGGCGCCGGGATCCGACAGCCTGTTCAAGCCTCTCCCTCCCTTCTATTCTGTGTCAAATTCCACCCGGTACAGGGCGTAAGAGCCATCCTCGTACACCTTGGGGAACAGCCTCTCGATGGCCTCCACATCGATCTGGTAGGAGCTCCGCTCGTAGTCGCTGATTAAGATGTAGTCCACCCCGAACTCCCGGTACAGGTTCTCCGAGCGCTCCGGCTCTTCAAACATCCACCGGGCGGCCTGTTCGTTTTCCCCATAGGGCAGGCCGTGGTAATAGAGGAAGGCCGGAGAGCCGCAGACGATGTTCCTGCCGGAAAGGGAAGCGATCTCGTTGTTGTGCCGGGTGTCGGTCAGAAAAACGGAGCCCGGCTCCGTTTCCTCTTCCACATACCGGCTCAGGGCGATGGCCCCCTCGCCAAAGAGCTCGTACTGGGCCACGCTTTCCCTAGCCATAGTCAGCACGGCGGAGCAGACACATACCGCAAGCCCGGCCCCGGCCGCAGCAACGCGCAAAATTCGCTGGAAACCGCCCTTCGGCCCACGCTCCTTCCACCAATGGAACGCCTGGAAAATGAACTCCGCCGCACAGCAGCACAGCAGGGCAAAGGCCGGGTACAGCAGCTTGTTGTTGTCGTAGTCGTTGGGCTGAAACTCCACGAACTCTGCCAAGAACCATATCAGCAGCGCCGGGCAGTATTTGCCGAAGCTCTTCGTTTTTGCGGTGAACAGGCCCCCCAGGGCCAAAAGCGCCGTCAGGCCGATGTTCTTCAAATAGAACCAGAGATAGCCCTCGTCGTTCTGGCAGATGATCCAGCCGAAGTGCCCCCGGACCATGCTGTTCTCCCCCACCTGCCGGAAGGTCCAGTAGCAGAGCTGGGGCAAGGCCAGCGCACAGGTGACAAGTAACAGCACACCCCAGGTACCGAGAAGCTCCCGCCGGCCAAAGCGTTTGACCGCTTTCCAAAGGAGCCGGCCCAACAGAACAAGGAATAACACCGCCGCCCCGCAGACGAACCACAGCAGGAAGCCCTGGTCGCTCAGGCGGCCCACGGTGGCCCGCAGCAGGCTCATCGCGGGCAGGCCCAGCAGGACAAGTATCTTGCCGGCCAGGGCGGCTCTCCTCCCAAGAGACAGCCTGCCCAGGAGTTCGGAAAAAAGCCAGCCGCCGCAGATCATGGCCAGCACCACGAAGGAATGGGTGTGCACCATGGGCAGCAGCCCCGCCAGTACGCCGACAAACGGAAAATACCGCTTTTCCCCCTGATACACGGCCCGGTACAGCAAATACAGTGTGGGGAACAGCACCGCCCAGCCGAACAGGGTAGCCCGCTGGGGGAGCATCATGTCCACCACCACGTTCACCCAGCGGATGTTCTTCTCCACCAGGTTGGTGGGAGTCTGGTAGAAGCCGGTAAGCAGGTCGGAGAGGCTCTTCTCGCCGGTGAGGAAATACACAAAGCCCAGGCCGCCGTTCAGGAAGAAAAGCACCCAGGCAAGCGCGCCTTTTTTCCAGCTGCCCAACAGGCGGGCGGCGAACAGATAAAACCCGAAGAACACCTGAGCCCCGGCCAGCGCCATTGGCAGCAGGTAGGAAAGCTTCAGAGACATGCCGCAAAGGTACAGCGAAGAGGAGATGCTGTCGCCCAAAAAGGGATAGGACAGCCGATAGCCGGGCAAAAGCGAATAGGTGGGCGGAAACTGCCCCTGACGGGCGATACTGGTGATAAAGCTCAGGTGCATGGACATGTCGCCGAAGGTAGCCTGACTGGAGTAAATGACGCCGTTTTTGAACAGGAAAGAGTGGTGGATGAGGAACACGAAAAATCCACACATTGCCAGTACGACCCACAAAAAGCCATGGCGCAAAAACGCGGTCGCCGCTTGAAAATAGCCGGGAACAGACTTCTTTTTGCAGCGCAGCAGGCAGGCCCCGGCGATGCACAGCCCCAGCAGGAGGGCGCACACATGGGCGCTGACGGTAAAGCCAAGCAAAAAGGCGAAAAGCGCCGGCAGCCACATCATCATCAGCATGCCGAGGACGCTGCCCAGCAAAAGCCTTACCCCGCCGCTTTCCCTTGGCAGCAGAAGCCTTGCCACACACAGGCCGCAAAGCTGAAAAAGCAGCAGCAGTCCGCCGCCCAGGAGATCGCCCAAAACGGAGCCGTCCATGTCCTCCCTCCTTCCCTTCCCTGTTATCCTACCATTTTTTTACCGGGAAGTAAAGCCCAAGCGTGTCATTGGGGGCGGCACTGTGCTCCCGCACAACCATTTCCTGTTGCAGCGCGGGGAAAAATAGATTATAATGTGGATAAAAACAAGAAGGAGGAAAGCATATGGGACAGCTGACAAGGCGTGACAAGACAAATTACTATTTAGATTTGGCGGAGACCGTGTCTCAAAGGTGCACCTGCCTGCGCAGGCACTATGGGGCGGTCATCGTCAAGGACGACGAGGTCATCTCCACCGGCTATGTGGGCGCGCCCAGGGGCCGGGCGAACTGCTCCGACCTGGGCTACTGCCTGCGGCAGAAAATGGGTGTGCCCCGCGGAGAGCGCTACGAGCTTTGCAGAAGCGTCCACGCCGAGGCAAACGCCATCATCTCCGCCTCCCGCAGGGACATGCTGGGCGCCACGCTGTACCTGGTGGGCAAGGAGGTAGACACGGGAAAATACATAGAAAACGCCGTGTGCTGCTCCATGTGCAAGCGGATGGTCATCAACGCCGGGATCGGTACTGTCATCGTTCGGGACGACAGAGACAACTATCGGGTCATCGATGTGAACAGCTGGATCGTGGACGATGAATCCCTGCGGGGGGTGCTGGGCTATTGAGCGAGACCGCCAGCCGCCCGCGCTTTCACATGCTGGACGCCCTGCGGGGCCTGTGCGTGGTAAGCATGGTGCTGTACCACGCCATGTACGACGTGGTGAATATCCTGGGCCATCCGGTCTCCTGGTTCCAGGACTGGCCGGGCTACCTCTGGCAACAAAGCGTCTGCTGGACCTTCATCCTGCTTTCCGGCTTCTGCTGGGGGCTTTCCCGCCATCACCGGCGGAGGGGCGTGCTGCTGGTCCTCTGCGGCGGCGCGGTCTCCCTTGTTACCAGCCTTGTCATGCCCCAGGAGGCCATCCACTGCGGCATTTTGACGCTGCTGGGCCTGTCCACCCTGCTGCTGTGGGGGCTTTCCCTGGCATTGGAGCGGCTGCAGCTTCGCATACCGGCCCCTGTGGGCTTGGCCGGTTCCGCACTGCTGTTTTTCCTGTGCAGGGGCGTGCCCCAGCGCTATCTTGGCTTTGAGGGCCTGCACCTTTTGGAGCTGCCCCAGAGCCTGTACCGCTTTGATTTTTTGGCGGTGCTGGGGTTCCCCTCCCCCGCCTTCCTTTCCAGCGATTATTTCCCGCTTTTGCCCTGGTTTTTTCTGTTTCTTACCGGCCATTTTCTGCGGCAGGTGCTGGAAAAGTCGCCAGGCGTCGGCAGGTTCCTGCAAAGGGACTGGGCTATTCTGCGGCCCTTCCGCTTTCTGGGCATGCACAGCCTTCTCATCTACCTTGCCCATCAGCCCGTTCTGATGGCGGTATTCTGGGCGCTGTCACTAATAAAATAGCAGAGTCAAAGACGGCGCAGGAAAGTTACTGTGCCGTCTTTTTGCTTGACCTGGCCGCAGCTGTCGGGGAAAGCCCTTCGCTCTAACGCGGCGTCACGGCCGCCATGGGCCCGCTCAATTCTTGACGAAGAACTCTTCGTACCACACGATGAAGGTGTAGAAGGACCAGATCTTTTGCATGTTCAGGGCCTTACCGGCCTTGTGGTCGTCCAGGAGCTTCATGAGCTCCTCAGTGACAAAGAATTTTTCCGCAATTTCGCTTTGAAAAGCTGACTTCACCCTGCCGTAATACTTGTCCTCCTTCAGCCAGTCGGACAAGGGCACCGGGAAGCCCAGCTTTTTCTTATTGGCCGTGCGCTCCGGCAGCTCGGAAACAGCGGCCGCCCGCAGGGCCTTTTTCGTGGTCTCCGTCTTGCAGTCCGCCCGGAACCGTGAGGGGATGCGGGTGGAGAGCTCCAGCATCTTTCTGTCGAGGAAAGGCACCCGCAGCTCCAGAGAATTTGCCATACTCATGCGGTCGGCCTTTAAGAGGATGTCGTAGATCATCCAGGTGTGAATGTCGGCGTATTGCAGCTGGGTGGGCTCGTCCAGGCCGGCGGCCTCGTCAAAGTACCGCTTACTGTAGGTCTCCGGCGGCCTGGAGGTGATGGGCTTTTTCAAGTATTTCTGCCGCTCCCGGCTGTCCGTGAACACGTAATTGGCCCGCATGAACCGCTCCCAGGGCTCCATGCCCCCCCGCACCAGGAAATGCTTGCCCTTAAATTCCGGCAGGACGCCGGCCACCGCCTTTGCCAGCTTTCGGATGGGCCGGGGAACTTTTTTGGTATACTCCGCGAAATGGCCCCCCTGCAAATACATGGGGTAGCCGCCGAACAGCTCGTCCGCCCCCTCGCCGGAAAGCACCACTTTCACGTACTTCCGGGCGTTCTTTGCCAAAAAGTACAGGGGTATCTCCGAGGGATTGGGCAGGGGTTCGTCCATGAAATACTGAATCTCCGGCATGGCATCGAAGAAATCGTCGGCGGAGACTTTGTTGGAAATATTGGGCACGCCCACCACCTTGGAGAACTCCTGAGCATATGGCAGCTCGCTGTACTTTTCCTCCTCAAAGCCCACGGAGAAGGTCTTCACCTTTTTGGTGCCCTTGGAAATTTCCTTCACCACATAGCTGGAATCCACGCCGGAGGACAGGAAGCAGCCTACCTCCACATCGCTGATCTGGTGCATGGAAACGGACTCGGAGAACTCTTTTTTGATCTCCTTCTCCCAGTAGTTCAGGGGCTTGTCGTCTTCAATGTGATATTGGATGCGATAGTAGCGCTCCACGTCCATCCTGCCGTTTTGATAGACAAAGCAGTGGGCGCCGGGCAGCTTAAAGACGTTTTTGAACATGGTCTCCTCGTCGGGAAGATACTCGTAGGAAAGGTACTCGGGTATCCGTTCCTCATTGAGTTCCTTCACAAAGCCGGGATGGGACAGGAACGACTTGATCTCCGAGCCGAACAGGAATTCCCCGTCCTTCCGATAGTAGTAGAAAGGCTTGATGCCGAAGATGTCCCTTGCGCCAAACAGCCTTTTCTCCGTTTTATCCCAAATGACAAAGGCAAACATCCCCCGCAGCTTCTGCAAAATCTCTTTGCCGTATTCCTCGTAGCCGTGGAGGATGGTCTCGCTGTCCGATTTTGTGGTAAAGACGTGGCCCTTTTGCAGCAGGTCCTCCCGCAGGCTCTGGTAATTGTAAATTTCACCGTTAAAAAGCAGAGCCTTCGTGCCGTCTTCGTTGAGGATGGGCTGCCTGCCGCCTGCCAGGTCGATGATGGAAAGCCGCCGAAAGCCCAGGGAAATATCGTCGTCCACATAATAGCTGGCGTCGTCAGGGCCCCGGTGAACGATCCTGTCCGCCATGGCGTGAATGGTCACGTCCTTATTTTCCACAATGGGCGTGTTGAAAAAACCCACAAAGCCGCACATAGAAATCACACTCCGATTTTTGGATTGACTGGCCTTATTATCAGATCAGCCTTTCGTACTCCTTCTTTAACGGCCCGCCGCAGGCCACGACCGCCCGCTTCGCCAGAACCTCCAGCGCGTCCAGATAGCCCTCCCCCAGCCCGGCGCTTTTCTTGATGAGGGACAATTCCGTGCAGCCCAGCACGATGCTGTCGCACCCGGCGGCCAGAAGCTCCTCCCGGACAGCTTTGAACTTTTGAGGGTCGGCGGGCTTTCCCGCCTTGATGTCGTCGTAGATGATGCTCATCACCAAAGCCTGGCCGTCCTTATCCGGCACAACGGCGGTAAGGCCCTGCTCAGAAAGCGCGTTTTGAAACAGCCCGGTGCTCACCGTGCCGGTGGTGGCCATGATACCCACCTTGCTTTTCCCGGCGCTTTTCAGCTCGGTGGCGGTCTCCTGCACCATGTTGAGAAAGGGGATGGAAACGCTTTCCGACAGCTCCTTGTAAAAGTAATGGGAGGTGACGCAGGGGGCGCACAGCACCCCGGCCCCCAGGCCTTCCAGGGTGCGGGCCGTAGCCGTCATGGAGGGCAAAGGGGATGGCTTTGAAGGATCCAGGATATGGGCGGTGCGGTCCGGCACATTCGGCCGGTCAAACACGATGACGTCCAGATGCTCCTGGTCGGTCCTGGCGTCGGTCATCTCGATGATAAGCTGTAACAGGTACGCCGTTGCCATAGGCCCCAGCCCGCCGATGACCCCCAGTGTTTTCATTCCCGCACCTCCTTATAAATTCCAAATACCGATTTAATCGCGCAATCCCTTGTTCCCAAAATAGCGCCTGTACTTTTCAAAATAGTGGTACTGGTTCTTCATATAGTGCACCCAGCGCCTGAAGGAGCGGTCGCCCCTGTAATAATAGGAATGGCAGACCTTCTTTTCCTTGATGAGGCGCTTTGCCTCGGCCTTGACCTTTTCGTCCTTCACGTAGTCGAAGATGATCTTCGTGGGGATAATGGTCCACAGCACCTTGTTTGTCGCCACAGTGCAGTCCATGTCTTTGTGAAAGATGACGTCATCCACCAGCCATTTGGCGAGATTGTACCCGGCGGCGGTGACGAAAAAGCTGGAACGGCCTTGGCGCAGGTTAATTTCAAACAGCTTATAGGTGCCGTCCCGCCGGTCGTATTTCATATCGAAATTG
>CAZYLJ010000026.1:0-15072 GCA_964648555.1 uncultured Acutalibacter sp. | reverse complement strand
CATCGGGGTAAATGGTGCCCTGCACCAGAAAATCCACCCTGCCGATTTTTTTTGCCTCTTCCTCAAAGACGCGGATAAACTCCTCGCCGATGATCTTCCGCTTGCGCTCCGGCTCCTCCACGCCCTTGAGCTTTTCGAGAAAGCGGCTTTCCGCGTTGACCCGCACAAAGTTAATATTCCACTTTGCAAAGGCTCTTTCCACCTCGTCGCCTTCGTTTTTACGCATGAGACCGTGATCTACAAACACGCAGGTCAGCTGGCTTCCCACGGCCTCGGCGAGAAGGGCCGCCGCCACTGAGGAATCCACTCCGCCGGAAAGGGCCAGCAGCACCTTGCCGCCGCCGATCTTCTCCCGCAGCTGCCTGATGGCTGTCTTACAGTAGTCCTCCATGGACCAGTCGCCCACGGCCCCGCAAACCTCATAGAGAAAGTTGCGGATCATCTTCGTGCCGTTTTCGGTGTGGTTCACCTCCGGGTGGAACTGCACGCCGTAAAAGCCTCTGCTTTCGTCGGCAATGGCCACGTTGGGGCAGTGGTCGGAGCGGGCCATCAAAGAGAAGCCCTCCGGCACCCTTGCCATATAATCCCCATGGCTCATCCAGGTGACGCCCGTCTCCGGCAGGCCTTTGAACAGCTTGCAGGAAACATCGAAGAAGGTCTTGGTCTTGCCGTATTCCCTGGCGGAGGCCCCCGCCTCCTCCTGGGCCTGGATGACCTGCCCGCCCAAATGGTGGGCCAGCAGCTGACAGCCATAGCAAATGCCCAAGATGGGCACGCCCAGCCGGAAGATCTCAGGGTCGGGCTGGGGGGAGCTTTCCAGATACACGGAATTGGGCCCGCCGGTAAAGATGATGCCGATGGGCTTCATCGCCCTGATTTCCACCATCGGCGTGGTGAAGGGCTTTACCTCGCAGTACACGCCGCACTCCCGGACACGCCGGGCAATAAGCTGGTTATACTGCCCGCCGAAGTCCAGCACCAGCACAAACTGCCTTTCCGCCTGTTCCATATTTTTGACCACTTTCCTTTCCCAATTTTCAAAAATCAAACGACTGACATCTATCTGCTAGACTCCGGAGTACGCCGAAAAACCCCCGTCGATGGGCAGGACAACCCCGGTGATAAAGCCCGCGGCCTCGTTGTCCGTCAGGAAGAGCAGACCCCCGGCCAGCTCTTCCCGCTCACCAAAGCGGCCCATGGGCGTGGCCGCTAAAATTTTCCCGGTGCGTGCGGTTGGCGTGCCGTCGTCGTTCCACAAAAGGACCCTGTTCTGTTGGGTGGAGAAGAACCCCGGCGCGAGGGCGTTGACCCGGATGCCCACCCTGGAAAAGTGCACCGCCAGCCACTGGGTGAAGTTGGACACCGCCGCCTTCGCGCCGGAGTAGGCCGGTATCTTCGTCAGGGGGGTATAGGCGTTCATGGAGGAGATGTTGACGATACAGCAGCCCTCACGTCCCGCCATCTGCTTTGCGAAAGCCTGCGTGGGCAGCAGGGTGCCCAGAAAGTTCAGGTTGAAGACGAAGCCCACGCCCTCCGCGTCCAGGTCGAAAAAGCTCCTGGTGTCGCCGTCCAGGTCGCCGGGCTCGAAATATTCCTTGTCAGTGGTGGCCCTGGGATTGTTGCCCCCCGCGCCGTTTACAAGGATATCGCAGGGGCCGAGGTCCGCTTCCACCTGCTGCGAGACCGCCTCGCACCGGGCCTTGTCCAGCACGTTGCAGGGGTAGGCCCTGGCCGTGCCGCCCTCTTCGTTGATCTCCTCGGCGTACCTTTGGGCGGCCTCCCCGTTCAGATCCAGCAGGGCCACCTTTGCCCCGGCACGGGCCAGCACCAGGGAAAAATAGCTGCACAGCACGCCTCCCGCCCCGGTGACCACCGCCACCTTGCCGGTCAGATCAGTGCTCAACACATTCTTTTCCGTTTTGATCATCTTCCTTCCTTTTCAAGAGCTTCAAACAGGCCGTTCAGATAGGCCGCGCCCAGGGCCCTGTCAAACAGGCCGTAGCCGGGCCGCCCCGTCTCGCCCCAGATCATCCTGCCGTGGTCCGGCCGGACGTACCCTTCATAGCCGCAGTCCGTCAGGGCCTTTACGATCTCATAGATATCGAGGCTGCCGCAGGAGGAAAGGTGGGCCCGCTCCTCAAAGGAGCCGTCCTCCAAAAGCTTCACGTTGCGGATGTGCATGAAAGCGATGCGGTTTTTCTCCGCGTACTTTCGCACCAGGGCCGGCACATCGTTAAAGCCGGCGCAGCCCAGGCTGCCGGTGCACAGGCACAGGGCGTTGGCGGGGCTGTCCACGATGGAGAGCAGCCTGTCCAGATTTGCCTCGTTTGTGATGATGCGGGGCAGGCCGAAAATGGGGTAGGGCGGGTCGTCCGGGTGGATGGCCATGCGCACGCCGCACTCCTCCGCCACGGGCACCACCGCCTTCAAAAACCGCTTCAGGTTTTCCCAGAGGCCCTCTTCCCCCAGCTTGCCGTAGGCTTCGATCAGCTCCCGCACCTCATCCTGGCTGTAGCTGGAGTCCCAGCCGGGCAGGTGGATGTCGTCCTTCAGGGGGTCGAGCCCCTTGAGCTGCTCCCGGTACATCACAAGGCTGGTGGAGCCGTCCGGCGCTTTTTTGTCCAGCTGGGTGCGGGTCCAGTCGAACACGGGCATGAAATTATAGGTCACGCATTTGACGCCGTACCTGGCGCACCGGCGGATGTTCTCGCAGTAGTTCCTGAGCAGGGCGTCGGCCTCGCCCCGATAGAGCTTGATGTCCTCGTGGACGGGAATGGACTCCACCACGTCAAACACCAGGCCGTGACGCTCGCACTGCTCCTTTATGGCCCGCAGGCTCTCCTCGGGCCAGACCTGCCCCGGGGCCACGTCGTACACCGCCGAGACGATGGAACGCATCCCGGGGATCTGGGAAATGTATTCCAGGGTGACCGGGTCGTCCTGGCCGTACCAGCGGAAGGACAGCTTCATCTTCATATTTTGCCTCTCCCCCTTGCGCAAAGATTTATAACCCGAAATATCGTTTCGCATTGCGGTAGCAGATGTCCTTGACCATCTCCCCCAGCATGGGGATATCATTGGGACACTCGCCGCTTTCCACCCAGCCGCCAATGAGGCCGCAGAGGATCCGGCGGAAATACTCGTGGCGGGCGTAGGAAAGAAAGCTGCGGGAATCGGTGAGCATGCCAATGAAGTTGCCCAGAAGGCCGGCTTCGGCAAGGCCCGTCAGCTGGGCGAGCATCCCCTGCCTGGTGTCGTTGAACCACCAGGCGCTGCCGTGCTGTAATTTCCCGGGCATTCCCCCCTGAAACGAGCCGAGCAGGGAATCCAGGAACAGGTTGTCGCCGCCGTCCAGACTGTATAAGACCATCCTGGGCAGGCTGCCCGTCTGATAGAGGGTGTCCAAAAGCGCCCGCAGGGCCTCGCTGCCGTTGTGGGGGCCCACGCAGTCAAAGCCCGTGTCCGGCCCAAGTTTTTGGAACATGGCCGTGTTGGGGTTCCTCATGCAGTTAAAATGCAGCTGCATGACCCAACCCCGCCTGGCGTACTCCCCGGCGCAGAACACCAGAAGATGCGTTTTCAGCTTTTCCGCTTCCGCCTGGGTGAGGCCCTCCCCCACCAATGCCCTGCGAAGGATCTGATCGGCCTCCCCCTGCTCCGCCCGGGCGAAGAACATGAAGTCAAGGCCGTGGTCGCTGGCCCGGCAGCCCATCTCCGCAAAGCGGTTCATGCGGCTTGCCAGCGCTGTTTCCAGGCTCTCCAGGTCTTTGATCTCCACGCCTGCCGCCGGGGAAAGGGTACCGATATATTCCCGCCAGCCCGGCTTTTCCACATTCAGGGCCCTGTCCGGCCGGAAGGACGGCGCAACCAGCGTCTTAAACGATGGGTCGTTCCTGAGCTTTTCGTGATATTCCAGGCTGTCGGCGGGGTCGTCGGTGGTGCCGATGAACTCCACATTGCTCCGGGCGATCAGGCCCCGGACGCTCATATCCGCCTGCTTCAGCCTCTCCGCCGTCAGCTCCCAGACCTCCTGGGCGGTATCTCCGTTTAAAACGCCGGTATAGCCGAAATAATTTTTCAGCTCCAAATGGCACCAGTGGTACATGGGGTTGCCGATGGCCTTGGGCAAGAGCTCGGCAAACCTTTGGAGCTTCTCCCGGTCGTCCCCGCCGCCGGTGACGAGTGCCTCGTCCACCCCATTGGCCCGCAGCAAGCGCCACTTGTAGTGGTCGCCGGAAAGCCACACCTGGGTGATGTTCTCAAACCTTTTGTCCTCCCAAATTTCCCTGGGGCTCACATGGCAGTGGTAGTCGATGATGGGCATGTCCTTGGCGTACTGGTGGTAAAGCTGCCGGGCCGCCTCTGTCTGCAGCAGGAAATCCTCTCCTAAAAACTCCGGCATTGTGCGGCGCTCCTTTCCTGTTAAGATAATTCCCGTTTGCGCTTGCGGCGCTTATAGAAAATGATAAAGAGATACAGCGCGAAAAAGCCCAGAATGATGGCGATGAGCACCGCCGATTCTCCCGGCCCGCCCATCTTCACCTCGGCCCAAAGCCGATCCACCTCGGCGCTGACGTCCTCCGGCAGATTGGTGAACATCTCCGTGTTTTCCAGCGTCTCGCTGTCCGGGTAGTGGATGGGGCTTGCCACCATCTCCGGGTCAATGAACTCCTTGGCAGCGGTCTCCGGGGTGGAGTAGCCCACATAGTCCATGTTGGCCCCGGCGATCTCCGGGTCGCAGAGGAAATTGATGTACTCCTCGGCTTCCCGCTTGTGACTGGAGGTGGCGGGGATGCAGATGGCGTCCACAAAGAAATTGGTGCCCTCCTTTGGCACGGCAAAGCCGATGCTGTCGTTGTTGTCCACCAGAATGGCGGCATCCCCGGCGTAATAGGGCGCAAGCCAGGCCTCGCCGCTTTCCATCTTATCAAAGACCTGATCCATGTAGTAGCCCTGAACAAGAGGCTTTTGCTGTTTTAACAGATCAGCCGCCGCGCGCCAGTCCTCCAGGTCGGTGGTGTTTAAGGACTGCCCCAGCAGGAACTGGGCAATGGCAAAGGCGTCTCTGGGGTTGTCGAACATCAGGATCTTCCCGGCGTAGTCCGGGTCCCACAGGATTTCCCAGCTGTCCACTTCCTTTTCCACGTACTCCTTGTTGTAAAACAGTCCCACGATGTTCCAGGAATAGGGCACGGAGTACTTCCCGCCCGGGTCGTACACCGGGTCCTTGAACTCCTCATCCACATACTGGTAATTGGGGATGTTCTCGTAATTCAAAGGGGCCAGCATGCCTTCGTCGATGAGCTTGGAGATCATGTAGTCCGAGGGGATGATAATGTCGTAATCGGCGCCGCCGCCCTTGAGCTTCGAGTACAGCGACTCGTTGCTGTCAAAGGTGGTGTAGTTCACCTCAATGCCCGTGCGGCGGGTAAATTCCGCGTTCACGTCCAAAGAGCCGTCGGTGCCGTTGGAGATGTACTCCCCCCAGTTGTAGACGTTCAGGGTAACGGTGGGGTCGTACTCCTCCGCCGAGGCGGAAAGCGAAAAAGCGCCTGGCAATGCCGCGCAAAGCAGCGCCGCGCACAGGCAGAGCGCAAGAAACCGTTTCATAGGCTCTCCTCCTGTTCCGCCTTGGAGATCCGGCGATCCTTGTCCTGCCGGACATTGACCACGATGAGCAGCGCCATCACCACGGTGAACAGCACCGTGGACAGGGCGTTGATCTCCGGGCTGACCCGCTTCCTCGTCATGGAGTAGATGTAGATGGGCAGCGTCTGGGTGGTGCCGGAGGTAAAGTAGCTGATGACAAAGTCGTCGATGGAAAGGGTAAAGGCCATGATCATGCCGGTGACCACGCCGGGCATGATCTCCGGCAGCACCACCTTGAAAAACGCCCGCACCGGGGGGCAGCCCAAGTCCTGGGCGGCCTCAAACAGGTTGGGGTCCATCTGCCGCAGCTTCGGCAGGACGGACAAGATCACATAAGGCAGACAGAAGGTGATGTGGGCCGCGATGAGGGAGCCCATTCCAAGGCTTTTGCCGCCAAACAGGTTCACGGCAAAGACGAACAGCAGCATCAAAGATACGCCGGTGACGATCTCCGGGTTCACCATAGGGAAATTCGTCAGGCTAAGCATGATGCGCCGGGGCAGCTTTTTCATGGAATTGATGCCCACCGCCGCCACAGTGCCCAGCACGGTGGAAAACAGCGCCGCCGCCACGGCGATGAGCAGGGTGTTGCGGAGGGCCTCTAAAATGAGCCGATCCTCAAAGAGCTTCTGGTACCACTTCAGGGAAAAGCCGCTCCACACCGTGCGGCTGGCGGTTTCGGTGTCGTTGAAGGAAAAGACGATGAGCACGACGATGGGTGCGTACAAAAACAGGAAGATCAAAAAGGTGTAAATTTTCCCGGCGGTCTTTTTCACAGCATGACACCTCCCCCGGCGGTCTCGCCGTCGTCAAATTGGTTCATGATGCCCATGCAGATGAGGATGATGACCATGAGCACCAGGGAAATGGCCGAGCCCAGATTGGGATTGTAGGCGCTGCCCAAGAACTGCATGTCGATCAGGTCGCCGATGAGCAGGTTGCCGCCGCCCCCCAGCATTTTGGAGATGATGAAGGTGCTGACAGCCGGCACGAACACCATAGTCACGCCGGAGATGACGCCCGGCATGCTCATGGGCACCGTCACCTTCCAGAACACCTTGCGGTCGTTGGCGCCCAGGTCCTGGGCAGCCTCGATGATGCTGGGATCGATCTTCGTCAGCACGGAGTAAAGGGGCAGGATCATATACGGGATGTAGTTGTAGACCATACCCAGCACCACGGCCCCCGCCGTGTTGATCAGGTGCAGCTTCTCCAGGCCGATGGCGGACAGCGCCGCGTTGATGAGGCCGTTGTCCTCCAAAAGGGTCATCCAGGCGTAGGTGCGCAGCAGAAAATTCATCCACATGGGCAGCATGATCAGCATGACCATGACGCTTTGGCGCTTGACGGAAAGCTTTGCGATCTGGTACGCCAGGGGGTACCCCAGCACCAGGGAAACCGCCGTAGCCACCGCCCCCAGCCAGATAGACCGCAGGAACACGTTGGAATATTGCCCCACGCTTAAAATGTTTTCCAGCGTAAAGTTGCCGGACTTATCGGTGAAGGCGAACCAGACCACCAGCAGCATGGGCACCACGATAAAAAGCGCCATCCACACAGTGTAGGGCGCGGAGAGAAGCTTTGACCTACTCTTCATTTTCGCCGCCCTCCATAGCCACCTGGGCCTCCTCCTCGGCGGCGATGTCCTCGTCCATCTCGTCGCTGAAGGTGCTGTAGTCGCCAAACATGCCGGAATACTGGGACTTCGCCATGACGTGGATATCGTCGGGGGTCAGGGCCATGCCGATCTTATCCCCCACCTGGCGGCAGTCGGTGGATTGTATCATCCACTTGAAGCCGCCCACATCCACAATGATCTCATAGTGGACGCCCTTAAAGGTGACAGCTGTCACCTGGCCGTTGATGCGGTCCGGGCCGGGCTCCACCACGTCGATGTCCTCCGGCCGGATGACCACATCCACCGGGGCGTTGGTGCCAAAGCCGCCGTCCAGGCAGTCGAACTCCCGGCCGGCAAAGCGCACGTGCTTGTCCTCGATCATCACGCCGTCCAGGATGTTGGACTCGCCGATAAAATCCGCCACAAACGCATTTTTCGGTTCGTTGTAAATGTCCGTCGGCGTGCCGATCTGCTGGATGAGGCCGTTGTCCATGACCACCACCGTATCAGACATGGAAAGGGCCTCCTCCTGGTCGTGAGTGACAAAAATGAAGGTAATGCCGGTCTGCTGCTGAAGTCTCTTCAGCTCCACCTGCATATCCTTCCTCAGCTTTAAGTCAAGGGCCCCAAGGGGTTCGTCCAAAAGCAGCACCTTGGGCTCGTTGGCCAAAGCCCGGGCAATGGCCACCCGCTGCTGCTGGCCGCCGGAAAGCTGCCCCACCCCCCGGTGGGCGTAGCCGGTCAGGTTCACCATTCCCAGCAGCTGATGCACAGCCTCCTTGACTTCCTTTTCGCTTTTCTTTTTCAGCCGCATCCCAAAGGCGATGTTGTCGTACACGTTCAGGTGCGGGAACAGCGCGTACTTTTGAAAGATGGTGTTGACCTCCCGCTTATAGGGCGGCAGGTTTGAAATATCCTTCCCATTGAAAAAGACCTTGCCGGCGTCGGGGGTGAGAAATCCCCCGATGGTACGCAGTACCGTGGTCTTCCCGCAGCCGGAGGGCCCCAGCAGCGTAACGAATTCTCCGTCCCGGATATCCAGGTCGAAGCCTTTGAGCACTTGCTCACCGTCATAAGAGACATCGATGCCCTTAAGTGACAGGATGGCAGTTTCCATGTGTTCAACCCCTCTTCTATATGCTAACTATGGCCCAAGCCGTCTTCCGAAACGGAGCTCCTCCAGAAAACGGTCTGGGCCACTTGTTGCCTCATATTAAATTGTAAAGCCTGATTACAGCACGCTGAACTTTTGCAGCATGACCATAGCCTCCGCCCGGCTGGCGGTGCCGCCGGGGTCGAGGATGCCGCCGGTCTTGCCGGAAATGATGCCGCTGCCCACTGCCCAGCTGACGGCGGTGCCGGCCCAGCTGCTGACCTGGGAGGCGTCGCTGAACTGGGTCATGTCGTCGGTGGTGGAGGTGTTCTTGCCCTTGTACTTGGCGTAGTTATACAGCATGCAGGCCAGCTGCTCCCTGGTCACATTCTGGTCAGGGCCGAATTTCCCGCCGCCGATGCCGCTGACCACCTTGGTGGACTCGGCCCAGGCGATGCCGTCCTTATAATACTGGCTGGTGGAGCTGGTCAGATCGGTAAAGGAGGAAACGCCCACCGCCGGGCTGCCCTCCATCCGATACAGGATGGTGGCCACCTGCCCCCGGCTGATCTTGGCGTCCGGGGAGACGGTGGTGGCGCTGGTGCCGGCGATATAGCCCATTGCGTAGGCCCAGGCGATGTACTTTTGCCCCCAGTGGTCCTTGTCGTCCGTGAAGGGGGTGGACGGGTAGTTCAGGTTATCGCCATCGGAATCCGTGTCGGGAATGGAGCCGGTGACAAAGGGGATCTTGTTGGCCGAGGCAAAAGCCTGGGCGTATGAGCCGCTGCTGACGTAGAAGGTCAGGTCGTCGCTGCAGCCCTCGAAGGCCTTGCCGTCGATGCTGTTGACAGAATCGGGCAGGGAAAGCCTTTTCAGGCTCTTGCAGCCCCGGAAGGCCAGCTCTGAAATACGAGAGACGCCGGAGGGCACAATGACCTGCTCCAGGGAGGTGCAGTTGTTGAACAGCGCCGTGGGCACGGAATACAGGCCCGTCGGCAGGGAAATGGAGGTCAGGGCGGTACAGTTGCTGAAGCAGTACTCGCCCAGAGAGACCAGGGTGCTGGGCAGAGAGATGGAGGTCATCTTCTGGCAGTACTCGAAGGCGTAGGCGCCGATCTTATCCACGCCGGAGGGCACAGTGACAGAGGTCAGGCTGATGCACTGGTTGAAGGTGTACTCCTCAATGGACTGCAGGGTGCTGGGCAGGGACACGCTGGACAGATGGTAGCAGTACTGGAAGGCGCTTTTGCCCAGGGTGCACACGCCCTCCGCCAAAGTGACGCTCTGCAAAGCGTCGCAGTAGGTAAAGGCGTTGTCGCCAATGGTGGTGACAGAGCCGGGTATGTAGAGAGAGGTGATCTTCTCACAGCCGTAAAAGGCGTCCTTGCCGATGGACGTGACCTTTACGCCCTCCACGGTATCCGGGATGGTAATGGCACCGGAGAGCTCGCCGCCCACATCCTTCAGGACGCCGGTATACTGGTTCACGCGGATAAAGCCGCCGCCCACCGCTGCGGTAACGTAGTCGATCTCTATGGCAAAGGCGCCCAGTGGCAGCGCCGCCGCCAGCAGACAGACAGCCAGCAGAGCGCACAGCGCTTTGCGCAGCATTTTCATTTTTTTCATCACTAATACCTCCTACAAGGGGTTGTTACTATTCTACAGGATGGGGAAGGAAAATTCAAGCTATTTTCCAGAAAATCGACATTGTGGAAGAAATTTCCACGGGCCGGGCAAAAATCAGGCCGGCTTAATGCTAAGCCGGCCTGATTTTTGAGGTAATATATGAAAGGACGAAAACCCGTATACACTGCGGTCAGGTGCGGGAGATCATATCCCGGCCGGGCACATAGCGGCTGCCCCTGCCCGCCGGGCTCCGCCGGTCTTCCTTCCGGCCGGCGCCCTTCTGGGCCCGTTTATAAAGGAAGTACCCTGCCGCCGGAATGGAAAGGACCAGGAGGAATGCCCCAATGGAAAGCAGTGGGGAGGTCTTTTCCTCTTCCACAGCAGCGGAAAGCTCTGTGGCGGCGGGGGCCCGGGAAGCCCTGATCTCTTCGGAGTATCTGGCGGAGGCGGTCTCCGCGCTGGCGGCGGTGGCCGAGCTGAGGGCCGATACAGCCGCCACAGTAAGGGCTAAAACCAGCAGGAAGGTGAAGAGATTTCTCCAAAATCCACGCTCCATATGGCGGCATCCCCCTTTTCAAAAAATGACACTTCGATGACAAGTGTTACAATTTGGTTACATTTTACCATGCCGCTCAGGGAAATGCAACCCCTAAGACAGAATGTTCATAATTATTTCACATTTCCGTCGTCCTTGGGGGCAGGATGTTGACGTTTCCACTCCTCGATCTGCCGCAGGCGCTCTCTGGCGCGCACCTCGCTGCCC
This sequence comes from uncultured Acutalibacter sp., assembly GCA_964648555.1. Lineage (GTDB taxonomy): Bacteria > Bacillota > Clostridia > Oscillospirales > Acutalibacteraceae > Acutalibacter. The sequence goes on along the minus strand of CAZYLJ010000026.1, from coordinate 4,323 downwards.
TGATCCGTGGGGCGGTAGTACTTTTTGCCCTTGAGGGAATCCGGCAGGCATTGCAGGTTTGTCAGCTTGTCCTCGGTGTCGTGGGCGTACTGGTAGCCCTCGCCGTAGTGCAGCTCCTTCATCAGCCGGGTGGGTGCGTTGCGGATCTGCAGCGGCACGGGCTCCGCCAGCATGGTCTTGGCGTCCTTGCTTGCCATGCCGTAGGCCACATACACCGCGTTGGACTTCGGCGCCAGGGACAGGTATACCGCCGCGTGGGCCAGGTTCACCGCGCACTCGGGCATGCCGATAAAATGACTGGCCTGGTAGGCCGCCGTGGCGATCTCCAAGGCCCGGCTGTCCGCCATGCCGATGTCCTCGCTGGCAAAGCGGATCATGCGCCTTGCCACATAAAGGGGGTCTTCCCCGGCCTCCAGCATCCTTGCCAGCCAGTAGATGGCCGCGTCCGGGTCGGAGTTGCGCATGGACTTGTGCAGGGCGGAGATCAGGTTGTAGTGCTCCTCGCCGGTCTTGTCGTAGAGGAGAGACTTCCGATTGATGCACTGCTCCAATATCTCCGGCCCTACCAGGATGCGGTCGCCCTCCCGCCTGGCGTTCAGCACCACCATCTCCAGGGTGCTCAGCGCCGTGCGGGCGTCACCGTTGGCGAAATTGCCGATCATGGCGAGCATATCGTCGTCGATCTCCACCTTCTGCCCGCCAAAGCCCCGCTCATCGCTTAAGGCCCGCTTTAACAGCCGCACCAGATCGTCGGTGCTCAGGGCCTGCAGAACGAACACCTTGCACCGGGACAGCAGCGCGGAGTTCACCTCAAAGGAGGGGTTCTCCGTGGTGGCGCCGATCAATACGATGCTGCCGCGCTCTACAAAGGGCAGGAAGGCGTCCTGCTGGGCCTTGTTGAAGCGGTGTATCTCGTCCACGAACAGGATGGTCTTCTCCCCCAAAAGGCGGCTCTGCTCCGCCCCGTTCATGACCTCCTTGATCTCCTTGATGCCGCTGGTGACGGCGCTGAAATTGATGAAGTTCGCCCGTGTGCGCTCGGCGATGATCTGTGCCAGAGTGGTCTTCCCCACTCCCGGCGGGCCCCAGAAGATCATGGAGGAAATTTTATCCTGGTCGATGAGGTTTTTTAAGACCTTCCCCTCGCCCAAAAGATGCTCCTGCCCCACGAACTCCTCCAGCGTCCTGGGCCGCAGGCGGGTGGCCAGCGGCGTGTCCTGGGAAGGCCTGTCAAACAGTGTCTGCTGTCTCACCGCGTTCTCTCCTTTCCTCCCCTTTTTGGGGCGTTTTCCTTTTGATACATGCCGGGGTCGGCGGCCCGTGCGCTGCCGGAACACTCCGGCAAAATTTGCCTAGCGGGAAAAGCCCGTCTTTTCCCCGGCGGACGTCCCGCTCTCCTTCCACTGACGCAGCAGGGGCAGCAGCACGCCGCCCACGCAGTTGCCCAGGGTGATGACCAGCAGGCACAGGACGGTCCTGCCGCTCCAGGCCCGGGCCATAGCAAAGTAGAACATGTCCGCCACACAGTGCTCGAACCCGCAAAGGATGAACACCGTCACCCCAAAAAACAGCGCCAGATACTTCCCCACCTGGTGGGGGTTGTTGTTGTAGCCGTCCACGGCGATGTAGATGAGAATATTGCAGAAGACGCCCAAAATAAACAGGCTTATCAGGCTGTCGTCCAGCTTCACATCGCACAGGGCCGCGGCCTTTTCCGCCAGAGCGGGGCCTGTCCTTGTCAGGCGCAGCAGCTCCGCCGTCAGGATGGCCCCGGCCAGGTTTCCCACCCAGATGAAAATCAGGTCGATGGCGTAGCCCCTGTTCCGCTGGAACACATAGCACACCTTGCCGGTGAACAGGTTCAGGCCAAAGGTGCACACGGTGAACAGCCCCACTGTGAAGAACAGCGCTCCCAGCGCCTTGCTGTCCTGCATAAGGAACACCGTACCGCCGATAGAAATGCTGACGCCGGCCAAAACGCTGAACACAAAGGTCTTAAGCTTCTCCATTGCCCTCTCCTTTCACCAGCCGCGTCTCGTATGTCTTATCCTCCTCCTGATAGACGGAGGTAAACTTCATTTCATCGTCATTATAGCAGATGTGATCCCCTTCGCACCAGATGGAGAAAATATTTTTATCTCTGGCCCCATTGACCGCTTCATAGCTGAATGCATCGGAAATGTAGATCTCCTTGGTCGCCAGCAGGACCTCCGCGCAGCTTTTCTCCGCGCCCACGCAGGTCAGGCTGCTCAAGGAGGCCATATACCGGCCGTTGAGCGGGGAAACGTACCTGTTGGCAATGTCGCCGTCGCTGTACTGGTAGTAGTTCAGCTCCTCGCTTTCATTCCGGGCCCAGTCGTGGTAGCAGACAAAGCTCTTCCTGCCGGAATATTCCAGCATTGCCGCCGGGTAGGCCACCATGCCCTGCCGGTCGTTGACGGCCAACGAGTAGGCTACATCCCTGTCGTCCAGGCAGCGGATAAAGCCGTCGTAGCTGGAAAGGCAGCCCTTGGCAAAGCCCGCGTCGCACATGGCGTCGGCGATATAGTCCGCGCGGAAGGCGTTTTCCATCCAGCCCAGATCGAGAATCCCGCCCTCCAGGCCCTCTTCCTCGGCAAAGTCCAGATACTCCTGCGCCACAAAGAGCATCACCTTATTGCCGCCCAAAAGCCGGATGTCCATCATCCGGCTGTCGTTGGCGTAATTTGCCATAGCGGCAAACTCTTCGGAAACGTCCGGGTTCCTGCAGGGGTCGAATTCCACGGCCATGCTGTCGTCCGAGCTCTCAAATAAGTTTACATAACTTTTGTAGATGTGGCCCAGGTAAATGCTCCTGTCCCCCGACTCTTGAATGAGAGCCAGGGCGTCATACAGGGCAGCCGGCACCGTGACCTCCTCATTGGGATGATCGTTTAAAGTGGCCAGGTTCCCCAGCCCTTCGAACTCCTCTTCGCCGTTAAAAAGCTGGTATGCCTCCTCCGTCGCGCTGGAGTATGCCAAATTGGCGGCGCGCTCCTCCTCCTTGGGGGAAAGCTCCCCCTCCCCCACCGGGTAAAGGAACGTGAATTCCCCGGCGCAGTTCAGGCCCGCGGTAGTGGCCTCCAGCCGGCGCCAGCCGGGGTCGCCGTTAAAATAGCTGTACACGCCAAAGGAAATGGCCACAGCGGCCACAAGCGTCAAAGCGATGACCAGGAAGATGCGCAGCTTTGTATGCTTTTCAGAAAGCTCCGCCTTCTGTACAGGCTTTGGCCCTGTGGGCCGCTTTGCGCTGCCTCTCGTTTCCCGCAAGGTGACACCTCCCAACAAAAAGCAAGCCCGGAACCTAAACTGGCGTCAGGCTCCGGCGCTCGCGGACTTCTTTAGATGATGGCCAACAACAGCAGCAACAGGAACAGAGCAAGGATGACGCCCAGGAATATGAACCCGGCGATGGCGCCCTTTTTGCACGCCTTGTAGTTGCGGATGTGGTTGTGTTTCTTGAAGAGCACCCCGCCGATCAGGCCCAGGATGGGCAGCAGGAAGGAAAGGATGACGTACCATACGCTGCCGGTATCGTGGGTGGGAGGCGGCATGATCTCCCCGGCGGGAGCTTCCTGCTCCGCGGAGGTGTCTTCGTCGTGATCCAGAATGGTCACAGACTTGATGAGCTCGCCCTTATCGCGGGTGGCCCGGTATTCCTCGATCTCCTTCTTATTGCCGTAAACATAATGGTCGTGGCCGATGTTTACCAGCTCCGGCTGATCCTCGCTGTAATCGTGGATGGAGGGGTCGTAGGTGTATAACACCTTGTGCTTCTCCAGCTGAGGATCCGGGATGGGGATGGCGGAGATCAAAGAGTGGGTGTAGGGGTGCAGCGGGAAGTTGAAGAGCTCCTCCGCCGTGGCAATCTCCACGATGCGGCCCTTGTAGATAACGCCGATGCGATCTGAAATGAAGCGGACCACAGAAAGGTCATGGGCGATGAAAAGGTAAGTCAGATCCTTTTCCCGCTGGAACTTCTTCATCAGGTTCAGCACCTGGGCGCGGATGGACACATCCAAAGCGGAAATGGGTTCGTCCGCCACCACCAGCTCCGGCTCCATGACCATAGCCCGGGCGATGCCGATACGCTGGCGCTGGCCGCCGGAAAACTCATGGGGATACCGGGTCAGGTGCTCGGGCAGCAGGCCCACCTCGCTGATCATCTTTTCCACCTTTTGCTGGCGGTCGGCCTCGTTCTCGTACAGGTGGAAGTTATAAAGGCCTTCGGAAATGATGTAGTCCACGGTGGCGCGTTCGTTCAAAGACGCCGCCGGATCCTGGAACACCATCTGGATATTGCGG
>CAZYLJ010000025.1:0-15320 GCA_964648555.1 uncultured Acutalibacter sp. | reverse complement strand
GAACCCAGCAGGTGGACATCTACTACAACGGCGTGGGGATCATCCGGGAGCCATCTCCCAAGGAGATGGAGGAATCCCTGGAAATTTGGCAATCATCGCCGCGGCAGGCATACCTGAGGAGACCTGCGAGTGAAGAAAGCAGAACAGGAGCCTATCTGAAACGGTATCAAGAACGATACGAATGAATAAAAAGTTTTAGAAAATGCAATTATTACTGGTAATGGTGCTGAAAAACCCGTTATCAGCTATTTTTATATTGAAATTCTGAATGCCTTGATTTATAATAATGCAAAATCAATGCAAAATCATGCAAAAACGAGGCGGGTATTAAGATGGCATACTATAAGGAAAAGATCGATATCGCTTGTCAGGCGCTGCGGGACAACAACATCGATATGTGGATCGTTGCGGGCCAGGAATCCGCTACAAACTCCGAGCCGGTTCTTGAAGTGATGGGCGACGGGGAATTTATCGGCTGCACCGCCCTGATTTTCAACCGTGACGGTACTTCGGCGGTGGTATGCACGCCGCTGGATGTGAACGGCTACATCCACGCGGGCGTCTTCACCGAGGTCATCGACTTCCCGGTCAGCTTTGAAGCTTCTGTGGGCGAGTACATCGCAAAGAAGGGGCCGAAGAGCATCGCGCTGGACTTCTCTCTGGAGAATCCTTCCAGCGATGGCCTGACGGTGGGCATGTACGAGCTGTTAAAGGAGGCCTTCGCCATTGCCGGTTTTACAGGCGAGACCGTTTCCGCCGAGCCCATCGTCACCATGGTGCGGGGCATCAAGCTGCCTCACGAGGTGGAAAAGATCCGCAAGGCCTGCCGGATCACCCAGGAAATATTTGACGCCGCCAAGGATTTTATCCGTCCCGGCCTCAACTGCAAGGATATCTACCGATTCTTCACCGAGGAGGTCAAGCGCCGAAAGGTGGGCTATTCCTGGCCCGCCTCCTGCAACCCGGGCGTGTTCAGCGGCTTTGGCTGCCCCAACGGCCATATGGGCGCCCCCGATTTCCCCGTGAAGGCCGGCGACGTGGTCAACATCGATTTCGGCATCGTGGTGGACGGCTATGCAAGCGATATGCAGAGGATGTATTATCTGCTCCAGCCCGGCGAGACCGATGCCCCAGAGGAAGTCAAGAAGGCCTTTTACTGCGTCCGTGACAGCATCCTGATGACGGCAAAGGCCTTGAAGCCCGGTGTGACCGGCCTGGAGGTGGACACAGTCTGCCGCAATAATATCGTCCAGGGCGGCTATGCCTCCTACGGCTTTGCCACCGGCCACCAGCTTGGCCGCGTTGCCCACGACGGCGGCCCGATCCTGGGGCCGAAGATGCCCCGGTATGACAAGAAAGAGCTGATCGGCGTCCCGCTGAAGGAGGGCTTTGTGTTCACCATCGAGCCCGGCGTCGAGACCAGCAGGGGACATATCGGAATGGAAGAGGATGTGGTAGTTCGCGCGGATGGAGCGGAATTTATGGTTCCTCCGCAAAGCGAGCTCTATCTGATCGGTTAGGAGGTCGGCAGATGTTAAAGTATATTTTGAAGCGTTTGGCCATGGGTCTTTGCGCGATTTTTGTGCTGGCCACGGTCACCTTCTTTCTGATGAAGGTCATTCCCGGCAGCCCGTTCCACCGGGAGAACAAATCCCTCTCTGCGGAGCAGATGGAAAAGCTCAACGAGCAGTACGGATTGGATAAGCCCATTTTCGAGCAGTATTTGACCTATATGGGCAACGCCCTGCACGGAGATTTCGGCGAATCCATCAAGCAGACGGGGGTGCCGGTGGTCACGGTGATCGCCCGCAGCGCGCCGGTAACGGCCAAGCTGGGCCTGGTGGCGTTTCTCATTGCGCTGACAGTGGGCATTTCCTTTGGCGTTATATCAGCGCTGTCAAAGAGTAAGGTGGTAAATGGGATAGTGACTGTATTCGCCACGCTGGGCGTCAGTATACCCAGCTTCCTGCTTGCAATGATGCTGATGATCGTCTTTGGCGTAAAGCTCGGATGGGTCCCGCTGGTCGGCCTTGATTCTCCCGTCCAGTACATTCTTCCTTCCCTGGCCCTGGCGCTGTATCCAATTTCCATGATCACCCGCCTGACGCGCTCCTCGCTGCTGGACGTGATGGGAAAGGACTACATTACGCTGGCCCGTTCCAAGGGCACCGGCGAGGTCAAGGTCATCATCAAGCACGGCTTGAAAAACGCGCTGCTGCCCGTGGTTACATACTGCGGCCCCATGCTGGTCGGCCTGCTGACAGGCAGCTTTGTCATTGAAACGCTGTTTTCCATTCCCGGCATCGGCTCTGAGTTCGTCAAGAGCGTCACCAACCGCGACTACACCCTCATCATGGGCCTGACCATTTTCCTTGGCAGCCTGATGATCCTGATGAACCTGCTGTCCGACGTGGTTGCGGCGCTGATCGACCCAAGGATCAAATTTGAAAAGTGAGGAGGCGGAGAGCATGAGCACTGTTGACAAAACAATGGGGAAAGCCACCGAGGATATCCCCCAGCTGACCGACGAAATGTTTGAACCGCTGCCGGATTCCGAAAAGAATTCAGAATTTATCGCCATGTCCTCCAAGACCTTTTTACAGGATACCTGGAGGAAATTCAAAAAGAACAAGCTGGCGCTGACCGGCCTGATCTTCCTTTCGTTGATGATCCTGGCCGTCATCCTGGTCCCGATGCTCTCGCCCTACACCTACGAGATGCAGGATCTGTCCAACAAGAACATGCTGCCCAGCCTGGAGCACCCCTTCGGCACCGACAAGTTAGGCCGTGACATCCTTGTCCGCGTCATGTACGGCGGCCGCATCTCCCTGTCCATCGGCTTCGCGGCCGCGGCGATCAACCTGTGCATCGGCATTTTGTACGGCGGCATTGCCGGATATTTCGGCGGCAAGGTGGATAACGTGATGATGCGCATCATCGACATCATCTACTCTGTGCCGGACCTGCTGTATGTTATCCTCATTTTGATGGTGTTTGGAAACAATGTCAGCAGCATGCTTCTGGCGATCTGCATGACCTCCTGGGTGCAGATGGCCCGGCAGGTCAGAACGCAGGTCCTTTCCTTAAAGCAGATGGAATTCGCCCTGGCGGCCCAGGTCATCGGCGCCTCGAAGAAGCGCATCCTGTTCAAGCACCTGGTGGTCAACGCTCTTGGCCCCATCATCGTGTGCCTGACCATGATGGTGCCCTCCGCCATTTTCACCGAGGCCTTCCTGAGCTTTGTGGGCATCGGCATTACGCCGCCCCAGTCCAGCTGGGGCCTGCTGGCAAACGACTGCCGCAGCCTGTTCTTTACCCATCCCATCCAGATCATTTGGCCCATTCTGTCCATCTGCCTGACCATCCTGTCCCTGAATTTCATCGGCGACGGCGTTGGCGAGGCGCTGGCCCAGAAGCGTTGATAGAAAGGGGGAACCATATATGGCATTGTTAGAAGTCGATCACCTTTCTACCAATTTCCAGACCGATCAGGGCGTGGTCAAGGCCGTGCGTGACGTGAGCTTTCGTGTCGAGCAGGGCGAGGTACTGGGCATCGTTGGCGAATCCGGTTCCGGCAAGAGCGTGACCATGTACACGGTCATGGGCCTGCTGGCGGATAACGGAGAGATCGCCGGCGGCAGCGTAACGTTCGACGGCAGGGAGATCTGCCGCACGGCATACGCGAACCATAAGGAATACGAGAAGACCATGAGATCCATCCGGGGCAACACCATGGCCATGATCTTCCAGGACCCCATGACGTTCCTGAATCCCGTTTTGAAGATCGAGACCCAGCTGATCGAGCCTTTGATGAACCACGACAAAAGCATCACCCGAAAGCAGGCAAAGGAAAAAGCCCTGGAGCTCATGCGCCAGGTGGGGATCCCTTCCCCGGAAAGCCGCATCAGGCAGTACCCCTTTGAATTTTCCGGCGGCATGCGTCAGCGCATCGTCATTGCCATCGCCCTGGCGCGGCATCCCAAGCTGATCATTGCCGACGAGCCCACCACCGCCCTGGACGTGACCATTCAGGCGCAGGTGCTGGAGCTGATCGATTCCATCCGCACGGAGGAAAAATCGGCCGTCATCATGATCACCCATGACCTGGGCGTTGTGGCAAAGATGTGCGACCGCATCAACATCATGTACGGCGGCAGGGTGGTGGAGACCGGCACGGACGAGGAGATATTCTATCACCCCAAACACCCGTACACAGTGGGCCTGCTCAACTGCGTCAGCAATGCGGAAGAGGATGACGACAAGCCTCTGGCTCCCATTCCCGGCTCGCCTCCCGACCTGCTGGACCCGCCCAGGGGCTGTCCGTTCACAGACCGGTGCGAGAAGGCGATGCGCGTGTGCAAGGATCACATGCCGGAGGTTACCAAATTCTCTGATACACACTGGTGCAGCTGCTGGTTACACCATGAGAAGGCGGTGAACAAATGAACCAGGCAAACGAACCAATTTTAAAGGTCAGAGACCTGAAGACCTATTTCGATGTGACAAAGGGGCTGTTTTCCAAAAAGCAGATCGTCAAGGCCGTGGACGGCATCTCCTTTGACGTGTACCCAAACGAGACCTTCGGCCTTGTGGGTGAGTCCGGCTGCGGCAAGTCCACTCTGGGCCGCACCATCGTAAAGCTTTATGACCCTGTTGAGGGTTCTATCGAGTTCCGGGGGAAGGACATCCTGCACCTGAAGGGGAAGGAGCTCAAGGAGTTCCACAAGGATATGCAAATGATTTTCCAGGATCCCTACGCGTCCCTCAACCCCCGCATGACGGTGGGCGAGATCATCGCCGAGCCCATGCGGATACACAAATTGTACGACGGCAATAACGCCAAAATCGAGGAAAGAGTGGTGGAACTGCTCCGCATTGTCGGCCTGAAGCCCGACCACATCCGCAGGTATCCCCACGAGTTTTCCGGCGGCCAGCGGCAGAGGATCGGCATTGCCCGCGCCCTTGCCCTGAACCCCAAATTCATTGTCTGTGACGAGCCGATCTCCGCCCTGGATGTGTCCATCCAGGCCCAGGTGGTCAACCTCCTTGGCACGATCAAGGAAGAGCTTGGCATTTCCTATCTGTTCATCGCTCACGACCTGAGCATGGTCAAGCACATTTCAGACCGGATCGGCGTCATGTATCTTGGGCATTTGGTTGAATGCGGCCCCAGCAATGACGTTTACCACAACCCGCTTCATCCTTATACTACCGCTTTGTTGTCTGCGATCCCTATTCCGGATCCTAATATAGCCAAATCCAGAAAGCGTATCGTTCTTGACGGGGAGATCCCCAGCCCGATCAATACGCCCAAGGGCTGCCCTTTCTGCACCCGGTGCCCCAAGGCAACGGAACGCTGCAAAATCGAGCGGCCCGGCCAGGTGAAGGTAGGCAGCAGACAGGTCTCATGCTTCCTGTATGAGAAATAAAAAAATTTTGGAGGGTAAGAAAATGAAAAAAGTATTAGCGCTCGTTTTGGCCCTGGCTCTGATGTGCTCTATGGTGGCCTGCGGAGGCAATAGCAGCTCCGCTTCCACCGGCACGAGCACCTCCGGCGCCGATTCCACCCAGGTCTCCACTTCCGGCGACGAGCAGGTCAAGGACACCTTTGTCTTCGCCATGGGCGGCCAGCCCGAGGTTCTTGATCCCGCCATCGCCACCGACTCCGTTTCCGCCACGCCTCTGGAGACCATGTACACGACCCTGTACTCCCTGGACGAGAACGGCGCCGCTGTTCCCAAGGCCGTGAAGGAGTGCGACATCAGCGACGACGGCCTGGTTTACACCCTGACGCTCAACGAGAATAATTGGAGCGACGGCGAGCCTGTCACCGCTTCCCAGTATGAATTCGCGGCAAAGCGTTCCCTGGGCATGGGCTCCGCTCTGTCCTATTACAGCTACTTCATCAAGGATTACATCCTCAATGCTTCCAAGTATGAGGGCGCCGACGTTGCCGACATGACCGATATCGGCATCACCTCCGACGATGAGGCTAACACCCTGACCTTCACCCTGACCCAGCCCTGCCCCTACTTCATCTCCCTGCTTATCAACCCCGTGTTCATCGCGCTGCGTCCCGAGATCGCCACAGAGCATGAATCCACCTGGGCCGATACCGCAGACATTCCCACCAACGGCGCGTACTACGCCACCAAGATGGCTACCAACGAAGAGATCGTCCTGAAGAAGAATCCCTATTACTTCAAGGCCGACCAGGTCGTCACCGAGAACATCGTCCTGAAGACTATGGAGGACATGGACGCCGAGCTGATGGCCTACCAGAACGGCGAGATCGATATGGCTCAGTCTGTTGACGCCGCTACTGTCAATGCCGTGTACGGCGGCCAGCCCGATCTTCTCGTGACCGATTCCGTTATCAACTACTATGTGCAGATGAACAGTGCCTCCTGGTCTTCCGCTCCCGCCCTGTCCGATGTGCGTGTCAGGCGCGCCCTGCAGCTGTCTCTGGACCGCGAAGCCATCGTTGCCGCTCTGGATGCCGGTGACGCTTACTATCCGCTGTACGGCTACGTGCCCAAGGGCATGGTCGGCGTCGATGGCGACTTCCGTACCGAGATCGACGAAACTGATCCTTATGTCACTTACGATCCCGAGCAGGCCAAGGAGCTGCTGGCGGAGGCCGGCTACAGCGTTGACAATCCCCTGGAGCTGGTTTACAAGTACAATTCCAACACCATGCACGATACCATTGCCCAGGTCATGCAGCAGCAGTGGAAGGAAGTCGGCATCAACGTCACCTTTGAGACCATGGAGGTTCAGGCCTTCTTCTCTGACCGCGACGAGAACGGCAACTACGAGCTGGCCCGCGGCGCCATGTCCGCCGACTATATGGATCCCACCACCTTCCTGTGCATGCTGACAACTTCCGCCCAGCAGAAGCCCGTCGTCACCGATGACACCTACGACGGCCTGATCGCCGAGGCTGAGGCCATCATGGATTCCTCAGAACGCCTTGAAAAGCTGCATGAGGCTGAGAAGTATCTGGTCGAAGACATGGCCTACACCATTCCCGTGCTGGGCTACACCACCATCTACCTGCTCAATCCCAACGCAAGCGGCATCACCTATGACCCTGTCGGCAATATCTGCCTGGATTTTGTCAAGGTCACCGAGTGATCCTTTCGTATCAATCAGAGGCTCGCAGCTTGAGGTGCCCTGCCCCTGTGGGCAGGACACCCTGACTGCGAAATGACGAGGTAGAGGTATAGGTTTATGGAATTAAATTCTGAAAAACTGCCCATCGTGTATCGGACGCTGAAGGAGCAGAATATCGACGCGTGGCTGATCACCGGCCGAGAGACCATCATGAAGCGGGAGCCCATCCTTCCCGTGCTGGGGGATATGGATTTCATCATTGCCACCACCCTGATCTTCACCAAAGATGAGAAATGCATCGCCATAGTTTCCCCGCTGGACGTGGAGGGCTACAAGCTGATCGATGGCATCGACGAGGTGGTGGAATATCCCGGCACCATGGCGGACACCATCGCCCATGTGCTCAAAAGGCTCGACCCTGCCGTGCTGGCGCTGGACTTTTCCAGCGATGACGCCGCGGGCGACGGCCTGACCGTGGGCATGTACATGACGCTGCAAAAGGTCTTTGACGACATCGGTTTCCAAGGGAAGATCGTCAGCGCGTTTCCTGTCATCAACAAGGTGAAGGGCATCAAGACGCCCTCCCAGATCGAAAAGATACGGGACTGCGTTGTGCAGGCCGACAAATACCTGCGTATGGTCCCCTCGATCTGCACGGAAAGCACCACCTCTCTGGATCTGTTCAATTTCCTCCACCAGGTGGCCTACGATGACGGCTACGGCATGAGCTGGACGGACACCCAGTGCCCCGGCGTTTCCGTCGACCCCAATGTTCCGTCCGGCCACATGGGCATCATTTCCACGCCGCTTGTCAAGGGGTGCGTCATCAATATCGACTATGGCGTGTCGAAGGACGGCTATTGCAGCGACCTGCAAAGAATGTACTATGTGCTCAGGGATGACGAGGAGGACGCGCCGGAGCATGTAAAGAAGGCCTTTTATCTGGTGCGGGATGCCATCAAGGCGGCGACGGCGTTTATGCGCCCCGGCGTCACGGGCTTCCAGGTAGATCAGGTCGCCCGCCACATGATCGTGGACGAGGGATACGATTCCTGGAACGCGGCGCTGGGCCACCAGGTGGGGCATGAAACCCACGATGGCGGCACGATCCTCGCCAACCGCAGGCCCCGCTACAACAAGCCCAGTTTGATCGACACGCCCCTGGACGAAGGCAACGTGTTTGCCGTCGAGCCCAGCGTGATGATCGCGGAGGGCCGGGTAGGCGTCGAAGAAGATGTTGTGATCACTGAAAACGGCGGAGTGTTCCTGAATCCTCCTCAGGAGGAGCTGATACTCATTCGCCTGCAAAAGTAAAGCCAGACGCAGCAGGCGCGGCAGCATCGTTGAAAATGCTGCGCCTGCCTGCGTTATATTGTCCGAAAAATCAATTTCATCACGATAAGGAGGACGTTAAGCATGAAGCCGATCACTCAGGATCTGTTTTACGATTACAAGTTTCTGTCGGAGCTGACCTGCAGCCCCTCCAAGGAATACGCGGTGTTCTGCGTTTCCACCTGCAATGCGGCGGAAAACGACTACGACCAGCACCTGTATGTTTACCGGGACGGCAGCGTCCGGCAGCTGACGACCGAAGCAAAGGAGAGCACCTTCTTCTTTCAGGACGAGACCCATGTGGCGTTCATCAACAAAAAGACCTCCGATGAGCACAACACAGAGCTGTTTACGATCGATGTCAACGGCGGCAAGGCGGAAAAGCTCTGTTCCATTCCGCTGAGCATCGGCTCCATTTCTCTTCTGGACGGCAACTGCTGCCTGGCCCAGGCCACCATCGATGTCACCTGCCCGAACTACCATGCCCTCAGCGAGGAGGAGAAGGAGGCCAGGAAGGCCTTTGAGAAGGAGAACGCGGACTATCAGGTGCTCGACGAGTACCCATACTGCTTCAATGGGGCGGGCTTTACGAACCATCAGAGGAGCCAGCTGTTCCTGATCCAAATGGACACCTGTGAAATCATCCCGGTGTGCTCCACTTTTACAGATGTAGAGTCCTTTGACGTTTCGCCTGATAAAAAGAAGATCCTTTATTCCGCCCAGATCTATCAGACCTTTAAGGGCAAGTGGTCCCAGGTCTACCAGTACGACGTGGAAACCAAGCAGACGACCACCCTGTATGATGGCACCACCATGCAGATACAGCGGGTCTTCTGGTACGAGGGGGAGCCCATTGTCGTCGGCACCTTTGCCGAGACCTACGGCGCCATGGAAAACAGTAAATTCTACAAGCTGAAGGACAACGCCATGACGCTTTGGATCGACTTTGACGGCGGCCTTTACGGCTGCGTTGGCAGCGACTGCCGTTACGGCCACGGGAAAGGCTTTTTCAGTGATGGGGGAAAGCCCTACTTCATCAACGCGGACAACAGCGCCCAGTGCCTGTACACCATCGAAAACGACCGGATGGTAAAGGTCATCGGTGACGAGGGCACTGTGGATGATTTCGCTATTGGCAAGGATTCCATCCTGGTCATCGGAATGTACGATTCCAAGCTGGAAGAGATCTACGAGTTCAAGGACGGCGTCCTGACCCGGAAAACCGCCTTCAACGAGGAGATCTTAAAAGATCGTTATGTGGCCAAGCCCAAGCGTTATGTCATGAAAAAGGTCCCCTTCGACATCGACGGCTGGGTGCTGGAGCCCATGAATTTTGACCCCAATAAGAAATATCCTGCCATCCTGGATATCCACGGCGGGCCCAAGTGCCTGTATGGGGAGTGCTTCTACCATGAGATGCAGCTCTGGGCCTCTATGGGCTATGTGGTATTTTTCTGCAATCCCCGGGGCGGCGACGGCAAGGGCAACGCCTTTGCAGACCTGCGGCACAATTTCGGCGGCATCGACTATGAGGATCTGATGGACTACACCGACTATATTTTGAAGCTCTATCCCTGCATCGACGAAAAGCGCGTGGCCGTTACCGGCGGCAGCTATGGCGGGTATATGACCAACTGGATCGTGGGCCACACCGACCGTTTCTGCTGTGCTGCCACCCAGCGTTCCATCTCCAACTGGCTGACAGAGGCGATCGCCTCCGATTATGGTATCGATTTTGTGGTGGAGCAGCAGTTTGACGACATGTACAACTGCGCCGAGGACCTGTGGGCTTATTCCCCGCTGAAATTCGCCAACAACGTGAAGACGCCTCTGCTGTTCATCCACTCCTTTGAGGACTACCGCTGTCCCATCGACCAGGCCTACCAGTTCTATACCGCTTTGGTCTGCCGGGGCGTGGAGACCAGGGTGGTGGCCTTTAAGGGCGAGAACCACGAGCTTTCCAGAAGCGGCAAGCCCAAGCACCGGAGCAAGCGCCTGTACGAGATCACCAGCTGGATCGAAAAGCATACAAAGGAGGCCTGACCTTGGAATATGACCGCACGTTACCCCACCGCCGCTTTTTCTATGAGATCGCCCAGCATCCTCACGGCTCCGGCAATGAAAAGCCGCTGAGCGATTACCTCGTGGCCTTTGCAAGAGACCGGGGCCTTGCATGTCGGCAGGATGAAATGCTCAATGTGATCATCCGCAAGCCGGCCTCTCCCGGCTATGAAAACGCCCCGATCCTGGGGCTCCAGGCCCATATGGACATGGTCTGTGAAAAAAATAAGGACACCGTCCACGATTTTGAGACTGACCCCATCAGGTTTGTGGTCTCCGATGACGGCATCCTCCGGGCCGACGGTACCACCCTTGGCGCGGATGACGGTACTGGGGTGTCGTACATGCTGTCCATCCTGGATGACGATTCCCTGGGCCACCCGGAGCTGGAGTGCATTTTCACCACCCAGGAGGAGGTCGGCATGTTCGGCGCCATGGCGTTAAAGCCCGAGGACATCAGGGCGCGCCGCATGATCTCTCTGGATGGCGGCGGCGAAAACAATACGCTGCTGACCTCCGCCGGTGGTTGCCGGCTTTCCATCACAAAGCCCCTTGCAAGGGCCGCCAACGGCAAGCCCTGCTTCGCGATCCGCGTCAGGGGCCTGTCCGGCGGCCACAGCGGCGGCGAGATCCACAAGGAAAAGGGGAACGCCAACAAGCTGCTGGCCCGTATCCTAAAGGAGGCCCGGCTTGCGGGCTTTGACTATTCCCTTTGCGAGTTAAGCGGCGGTTTGAAGGACAACGCCATCCCTAGAGAGTGTGACGCTGTCATCGCCTATGGCGGCGGGGAAAGCGCCCTTTTCGCCCAGATCAGGGCTTCGGAGCAGGGAATATGGCAGGAGCTGGAATTCAGCGACGCCGGCTTCCAGGTGGAGCTTGAGCGCGTCCCCACGGCTGATACCGCCTGTACCGCCCAGTGCACCGATGAGATCATCGACATGCTGTTCCTGTACCCCAATGGGTTCGTCGCCCGCTCCATGGCCATCGAGGGCTTGACCATGACCTCTCTGAATCTGGGCATTCTCAGCATGGATGACGTATCCCTTACGGCCGTTGTTTCCATCCGCTCCATGCTTCACAGCGCCATTGATGACCTTGTAAACCGGATCACGGCGATCAGCGGGCTGTTTGGGGCGAAGGTCTCCCGCGGCGCCGACTATCCCGGCTGGAAATACAGCGAGGCTTCCAAAATGCGCGAAAGTATGCGGCAGGCCGTACAGGAGCTTTACCACGAGGAGCTCAACGTGACCGCGACCCATGGTGGAACGGAATGTGGTGTGTTCAGTCAGCTGCACGCCGATATGGACATCATTTCCATCGGGCCGGTCGCCCGCAATGTTCATTCGCCCAATGAGGAGCTTGACCTGGCTTCCTTTGACCGTACCTATACGCTGCTTACCAACGTCATCAAAAAATGCAAATGAGGAGGAGCACTATGGAAAAGGGCTTAGTCGTCATTTTGAGCGGCGCCAGTTCTATTGGAAAGCAGGGGATCCGCAACCGGCTGAAAGCGGACCCCGACCTGGGGCTGCACTATTCCGTTTCCATCACCACCCGCCCGCCGAAGGAGGGGGAGCAGGACGGAGGAGACTACTATTTTGTCACCTTCAAGAGCTTTGCCGAGGCCGTGAAAAATAAAGAGCTGGTGGAGTACACCGAGTTCAACGGCTACTATTACGGCACACCCAAGGCCCACCTGGATTTCCTGCTGGAGCAGGGCAAAAACGTCCTGATCGAGGTGGAGGCCCAGGGTGTCGGCCCCTTAAAGCTGAACTACCCGGACGCCCTCGCGGTGTTCGTGGTGCCCAAGTCCATGGAGGACCTGGAGCGGCAGATCATCGAGGTGTACGGCGACGAAAAGGCCACCGCCCAAAACCGCATCAACAAGGCCAAGATGGATATGGAGCTGGCGTCTCTGTTCCGCAACACCGTCACCAACGACGACGAGGATCTGGCGGTAAGTCAGATCAAGGAGCTGATCTTAAAAGAATTGAAAAAACGCAGGGGAGGAAAATAAAATGTCAATTTCAAACGAGCATCATCTCATGAGCGACCGTGTCCATTCCGACGACCTGAAAACCAAGATCCTGCCTTATCGGCAGCAGGAGGCGGTGCGCGACGGCTGGCTGAAAAAGCGGCTGCAAACGGTGCTGCCCATGGTGATGAAGCGTTGCGGCATCGACCTGTGGGTCGTCTGCTGCAAGGAATACAATGAGGACCCGGTGCTGACCACGCTGGTGCCCTGCGCCATGATGACCGCCAGAAGGACCACCATGCTGGTATTCCATCTTCAGGAAGACGGAACGGTGCGGCCCATGGCCATCACCCGCCCCGGCGTTGGCCTGGACGGCTTTTACGAGTCCATGTGGACCAACCCCAAGGGCTTCAACTGGGACAAGAGCAAAAGCATTATGCCCGACGGCGCTGTGGTGGACAAGAAGACCGCCCCGGAGACCCAATGGGAGTGCCTCGATCGCGTCATCACCGACTGCCACCCTAAGAAGATAGGCATTGATATCTCTGACACCTTTGCCTTTGCGGATGGCCTGACCCACTGCCTGTACACCCAGCTGATGGACTGCCTCAGCGAGGAGAACAAGCAGAAGGTCTGCAGTGCGGAGAACGTGTGCCTTGGCTGGCTTGAGACCCGCACTGAGGAGGAGATCGCCGCCTATAACGGCATCGTCCAGATCGCCCACAGCATCATTGACGAGGCGTTTTCCAGCCGTGTAGTGGTCCCCGGCGTGACCACCAACGACGACGTCAAATACTTTATGCTGCAAAAGGCCTTTGACCTGGGGCTTCAGCCCTGGTTCGACTTTGAGGTTTCCATCCGCCGGGCCAAGGTGGGGGAGATCAACGACGAGGCTGTCATCATGCCCGGCGATATGCTCCACTGCGATGTGGGTATCCGATATCTGAATCTTTGCACGGACACCCAGGAAAACGCCTATATTTTGAAGCTCGATGAGACCGATGCCCCCGACTATCTGAAGGACGTAATGAAGCAGGTCAACCGCCTGCAGGACATCACCATCTCCAACTTTAAGGAGGGCAGATCCGGCAACGAGGTGCTGGCTGTTTCCCGCCGGCAGGCCATCGACGAGGGGATCGACCCCTGCATTTACACCCATCCCATCGGCTACCACGGCCATGGCGCCGGCCCCACCATCGGCCTGTGGGATATGCAGGGCGGCGTGCCCGTCCAGGGGGATTACCCCCTCTACAACGACACCTGCTATTCCCTGGAGCTCAACTGCAAGGTCAATATCAAAGAGTGGGGCGTCGAGATCGCCTTTGGCGCGGAGACCGACGTGATGTTTACCGGGGACAAGGTCTACTACCTTGCCGGGCGGCAGGATCAGTTCCATCTGATCAAGTGAGGCCGGACGCTTAACTACTGCCTACAAAAAAGCAGCGCATACCTTTTGGTATGCGCTACTTTTGCTTTGTGATGTTCTCTAGTGCTCGTAATGCTCCGCTACGGCCCGCAAATTCTCAATGATGGGCAGGTGCTGGGGGCACACGCCCTCGCACTGGCCGCAGGCGATGCAGGCGGACGCCTTGCCGAACTCTTTTGTGAGCACCTCGTAATTGGTGTAGTTTACCGTCCAGCCCTTTTCCTCCAAATGCTCCCGCATATCCTCGTTGTACAGGGAGAAGTACTCGGGGATGGCGATCTTCTGGGGGCAGCCCTCGGTACAGTAATGGCAGGCGGTGCAGGGGATGGCGATCTGACTGTTGATGATGTCCGCCGCCTTAAAGCACATGGCGGTCTCCTCCGCAGTCAGGGGCTTGAAGTCTTCCATGTAAGAGAGATTGTCCTCCATCTGCTGAAGGCTGCTCATGCCGGAAAGCACCATCATAACATTGGGCAGGGAGGCCGCGAAGCGGATGGCCCAGGATGGTACGGACAGATTGGGGTCATAGTCCTGAAACAGCTTTTGTACGCCCTCGGGCACCTTTGCCAGCGTTCCGCCCTTGACCGGCTCCATAACGATGACGGGCACCTTGTGCTTTGTGGCCACCTCATAGCATTTCCGGGATTCGATCCACTGACTCTCCCAATCCAGATAGTTGATCTGTAATTGGACAAATTCCATCTCCGGGTGCTTTGTCAGGATCTCGTCCAACAGCTCCGCCTTGTCGTGGAAGGAGAACCCGGCGTGCTTGACAAGGCCCTGGCGCTTTTTGTCCAGCAGCCAGTTGAAGCAGTCGAATTTCTCATACTTGGGCAGCATGTCTGCCTCGATGCCGTGGAGCAGATAGTAGTCGAAATACTCCACGCCGGTCTTTTTGCGCTGCTCGTTGAAGACCTTGTCCCGATCCTCAAAAGAGTTAAAAAAGCCCGCGTGCAGCTTGGAGGCCAGTGTGAAGCTGTCCCTGGGGTGGCGGTCGACCAGGGCGATTTTTGCAGCTTTTTCACTTTGGAAGCCGCAGTACATCCAGGCGGTGTCAAAGTATGTAAAGCCCTTTTCGAGGAACAGATCCACCATCTTCTTCATCTGTTCAAGGTCGATATCCCCGGCTTTGGCGGGATCGTTTGTGGGCAGGCGCATCAGCCCAAAGCCTAATTTTTTCATTGTAATAGCTCCTTTCCATTTTTATTGATTATAACGGTTGAAGCGTACTTTAAGTCAAGCCTTATTTCAGCTTTTTCTTCCGAAGATTCATACGGTTAGGCCTCCTCTGTATCAATCGGGCGCAAACCACATTCTGTAAAGAAAAAGTACACATCGAAAGATGCGTACTTTTCTTGGCGGAGAAGGAGGGATTTGAACCCTCGCGCCAGTTTCCCGACCTACTCCCTT
>CAZYLJ010000024.1:0-15721 GCA_964648555.1 uncultured Acutalibacter sp. | reverse complement strand
GGAAAAACAGCACCCTCTGGAAATACTTTGCCATCTCGAATATGCTCATTGACGAGGTCTACATCGGGAACCTGGTGCAGGGCCGGTACGGAAGCGTCTCCTACAAAACGAAGATCTGCAAGCCCCGCCCCAAAAGCGAATGGATCGTCGTAAATGGCACCCACGAGCCCATCATTGACCGGGAGCTTTGGGACCGGGTGCAAAGGATGATTGCGGAGAGGGCAAAGCCCTTTATCACCGGGGAGATCGGCCTGTTTGCCCGGAAAGTCCGGTGCGCCTATTGCGGGTATACCATGAAATCCTACAAGTGCAGGGGAGAGCATTATCTGCAATGCTCCAACCGCTCTGTGGCAAAGGACGCCTGCATCGGCGCGTTTCTCTCCGTCAGCCGGCTGGAAAAAATGGTGATTGGCGAGCTGAACCGCCTTGCGGCGGAGTACCTTGATTGGGACGAGCTGGAACGGCACATCACCTTCTGCGACGATCTGAAAAGCCGGCAGGAAAGGCTGAAAGCCGATCTTACGGCCTACCGGAAGCGGGTCATGGAGGATTCCAAAGGGATCCGACAGCTTTATCTGGATAAGGTAAAGGGCTTGATCTCCGAAAGCGATTATGTGGAGATGTCCAAAGAATTTGTGGCAGACCGTGACCGGCTGGAAAGCATGATCGCCGACGGGGAACAGAAAATCGCCGATCTGGAAGCACGGATCGCCGCCGGGGATAACCGCCGGGAGATCATCGAGCAGTACACCAACCCGGATCACCTTGACCGGGAGGTCGTTAATACGCTGATTGATTATATTTCTGTCAGCAAACGCATTCCCGGCACAAGGGATGTTCCGATTGAAATTCACTGGAATTTCTAAGTGTCACCCCGCAATTCGGCAAAAAGGATTCCAAAAAGCTTCACCTTACAACATCGCACCAGAGCAAAAAGCCCGGATGACCTACGACAACATCCTGCGCTTTGCCGACGACCCGGATGTGCGCGATCCCATCAAGTTCCTGCGGGAGCGGGAGGTAGTCCACTTCCAGCGCTTCGGCGAGGGCCTGCGCATCCTGACCGACAAGCTGGATTCCAGGAATTTCTATGCCTTCAACCCGTCCTTCGACAAGGTGAAGTGAGCGCTTTTGCGCACCGGCGGGCCCGCCTTTTGACGGGCCCGTTCTTTTTTCACTATTTTTCCGCAGCTGCATATTGACATCTTTGTGCAAATGCGCTAAAATACTTAACAGCTCTTGGATGAGCCATTGGTATATCCAAATAAAAAAGGAGTTATGAGGAATGAAAAAGAAGCTTTTGTCCGTCCTGCTGGTTGTTGCCATGCTGTGCGCTATGCTGCCCGGTTTTTCCGCTGCTGCGGCAACAACGAAGACCTTTGTGGATGTGGATAACGACGCCTGGTACGCCACCCAGGTCTACGCCCTGGCGGAGGCCGGCGTCATGAGCGGCACCGATTCCACCCACTTTAGTCCCAGTGGCACGGTTTCCCGTGCCCAGTTCGTCACGGCCCTTGCCTACGCGGCCGCCACCAGTGCAGAGGTGGACAGCTATAAGAACACTCAGGCCTTTGACGATGTTCCCACCGGCAAATGGTACAGCGGCCCCATCGCCTGGTGCGCGGAGCACAATGTTGCCAGCGGCACGACGGAAACCACCTTTGATCCCGACAGGAACGTCACCCGGCAGGAAGCCGCCGTGTTCCTGGTGAATTTCGCGGCAAATGTGGAGAGCGTCACCATGACCGACAAGAACGCGGAGACCGCCTTCAGCGATGACAGCTCCATTGCGGGCTGGGCCAGCGACGAGGTGTACGCATGCCAGAGGGCCGGCGTCCTGTCCGGCAGCAACGGCAAATTCCGCCCCACAGACACTATGGTGCGCAATGAGATGGCCTCTACGCTGCTGCGCCTGCTGGGTATCGAGCCCCTCGACAAGAGCGAGCTCCCTCAGCCTCCCGCCCCGGACCCCTCCTTTAAGGAGCCTACGGTCTACAGTCAAAGCGGCGCCACCGTTGTGGAGTTCAACCCCCAGAACGGCTACCAGTCCAACGCGGTGCTGGCCCAGGACAAGCTGTTCACCACGGAGTCTACCTCCAGCATCGTCAACCGCACGGGCGCTTACATCGCCGTCAACGGCGCGTTCTATGCCTCCTATTCCGGCCAGAACATGGAGACCTACGCCACTGTGATCAAAAACGGCCAGGTGCAGCGCCTGGAAAACCCCTATAGCACCGAGGCCAACCCCCGCACCCCCAAGCCCGCCTTTGTGGTGGACAGCAACGGCAAGGCCAGCATTGAGTATTTCACCACCCAGCAGACCGCCGTTCTCACCCGGGGCGGGGAAGAGGTGAAGAGCTGGCCCGACGTGGGCTGCAATGTGGACGTCGCCGACACCGGCAGTACGCCTATGATGTATACCCGGACTTATGGGACCTCTGTTCCCGGCCAGGTGCTGGTTGCCGTAACGGTAGATGGAAGCGGCAATGTCACCAAGGTCGTAAACAACGCTTCCAATGTCGCCATCCCCGAAGGCGGCTATGTGCTGTTCCAGCGGCAGCGCCGCTCCCAGTGGGACGACTTCCTGGATGGCGTGCAGGTGGGCGACCAGATGAGCATCTCTGTCAAGTATGAGGGCTCTTCCACCCAGGATATCGTCACGGCCATCAGCTGCGGCCCCACCCTTGTGAAGGACAGCAAGGCCTACGGCGATGCGAACACCTATAAGCAGGAGGGCTACACCGAGGCCAAGATCGTCTCCGAAAGCGGCGCCCGCATGGCGATCGGCGTCAAGGCCGACGGTACGGTGGTCATCGCCCAGACGACCGCCACCCTGCAGCAGATGTCCAACCTGATGGTGTCTCTTGGCTGCAAGTCTGCCATGAACCTGGACGGCGGCGCGTCCTGCTCTCTCTACGTGAAGGGCAAGGGCTACATCGTGCCCCAGGGCCGCAATATGAGCAACATGCTGGTATTCACCCAGAAGTGAGACTTAAAATAAAATGATAAGGGCGGCCCTGCTTTGAGAGGAAGCGGGGCCGCTTTTTTATCTTGCCAAATGAGCACCGATGCGCTAAAATACATACAATGATCAATGAAGCGGCCCGCCGTTCTTCGGCGGGAAAATCAAATGAAAAGGGTGGTCGTGAAAATGTTCCATTTCTGCAAAGCTCAGCTCTGGGAGTGCTCCCGCACTCTCTCCGACGTGGCTATGGGCCGCAAGCCCGCCGATACCGTCATCCGTGACGCGCGTCTCGTCAACGTGTGTACCCATGAGATCATCGAGCACACCGACGTTGCCGTCTCCTGCGGCAGGATCGCTCTGGTGGGCGACGCCTCTCACTGTATCGGTGAGGGAACGGAGGTCATCGAGGCCAGGGGCCAGCTCATCGCCCCCGGCTTTTTGGACGGCCATATCCACATTGAGTCCGCCATGCTCACCCCGGTGGAGTACGCCCGGGCAGTGCTGCCCCACGGCACCACGGGCATCTACTACGACCCCCACGAGGTCACCAATGTCCTGGGCCTCAAGGGCATGAACCTGATGGTGGAGGATGCCGAAAAGACGCCCTTAAAGGCCATGCTCACCACGCCCTCCTGCGTGCCCGCCGTGCCCGGCTTTGAGGATTCCGGCGCTGAGATCGGCCCTGCGGACATCGCCTCTGAGATGACGCGGGACTGCACCGTCGGCCTGGGCGAGATGATGAACTTCCCCGGCATTTTGAGCTCTGACGAGACCACCCACGGCATTACCGGAGAAACCCTGAAGGCCGGCAAGACCGTGACCGGCCATTACTCCGTGCCGGAGACGGGCGCGGGCCTCAACGCCTACATCGCAAGCGGTGTGCGCTGCTGCCACGAATCCACCCGGGCGGAGGACGCTCTTCAAAAAATGCGTCTGGGCATGTACGCCATGATGCGGGAGGGCTCCGCCTGGCACGATCTGCAGGAGGTCTCCAGGGCCATCACCGAGCACAAGGTGGACACCCGCTTTGCCGTCATGATCTCCGACGACACCCATCCTCACACCCTGCTGTCAAATGGCCACCTGGACCACATCATCCGCCGGGCCATGTCCTTTGGAGTGGACTTCATCACCGCCGTGCAGATGGTGACCATAAATTGCGCCCAGTGCTTCCAGATGGACAACGAGCTGGGCTCCATCACGCCGGGCAAGTGCGCCGATATCGTGTTCCTCAATAACGAGCGGGAGGTACAGGTCACCCGCGTGCTCATCGACGGCGAGACCGTGGCGGAAAACGGCAAGCTCACCTTCGAGCTGCCCCAGTCCCATTTCCCGGATTGGGCTATGGACACCGTCCATATCGGCGAGAAGATCACGCCGGACACCTTCAAAATTTTTACCGATAAGAAAGACGCCGCCACTGTGCGGGTCATGGAGATCATTCCCGTGCATGTGGGCGACAACGAGCGCCATGTGACTCTGAAGGTCGAGAACGGGGAGTTAAAAAGCGATGTGGAGCAGGACGTGCTGAAGGCCTTTGTCTTTGAGCGCCACAACAACACCGGCAAGCACGGCGTTGGCTTTGTCAAGGGCTTCCACGTCAGGTGCGGGGCTATGGCCTCCACTGTGGCCCACGACGCCCACAACCTGCTGGTCATCGGCACAAACGATGAGGACATGGCCCTGGCTGCCAACACCCTGATCCAATGCGGCGGGGGAGAGGTCATCGTGCAGAACGGCAAGGTGCTGGCCTGTGTGCCGCTGCCCTTTGCCGGCCTGATGAATACAAAGCCCTGCGAGGAGATGGACGACATGGTGTCCGAACTGGGCGAGGCCTGGAAGGCCATCGGCTGCGATATCCAGTCGCCCTTTATGACAATGGGGCTGATTCCGCTGGCCTGCCTGCCTGAGCTGCGCCTGACCGACCGTGGCCTGGTGGACTGCACAAAGTTCTGCTTCACTCAGCTGGAGACAGAGGACTGACAATCGACCGCTGTCCGCCACATCACAGAACAGGAGTGAACGCGCTATGGCGCTTTCTTACCGCAGTACGAAGATCACCGCGTACCTGGGGTACATTACCCAGGCGGTGGTCAACAACCTTCTGCCTCTGCTCTTTGTGTCCTTCCAACGGGATTTCTCCCTGGGCCTTGACAGGATCAGCCTGCTCATCACGGTGAATTTCGGCGTGCAGATCATCACCGACCTGGCCGCCGCCCGGTTTGTGGATAAGATCGGCTACCGGGCCTCTATGCTGCTGGCCCACGGGGCGGTGGTCCTGGGGCTTTTCTCCCTTTCCTTCCTGCCCTTTGCCCTGGATCCCTTTTTCGGCCTGTGCCTTTGCAGCGTCATGACCGCCATAGGCGGCGGCCTCATTGAGGTGGTGGTCTCGCCCATCATCGAGGCTCTGCCGGGAGACGAAAAGGCCTCGTCCATGAGCATTTTACATTCCTTCTACTGCTGGGGGCAGGTGTCGGTCGTGCTGCTGTCCACCCTGTTTTTCGCCCTTTGGGGTGTGGAGAACTGGCGCATGCTGCCGCTTTTGTGGCTTTTGGTGCCGCTGTTTAACTTTTTTCTCTGCCTGCGGGTGCCCTTCCGCGCGCTGAATGAGGAAAGCGAGCCCGTGCCCCTTGGGCAGCTGTTTCGGGCGAAGATATTCTGGCTCTTTCTCGTTTTGATGATCTGTGCCGGCGCGTCTGAGCTGGCCATGTCCCAGTGGGCATCCCTCTTTGCCGAGGAGGGCCTCCACGTTTCCAAAACCTTCGGCGACCTGCTTGGTCCCTGCGCCTTTGCGGTGCTGATGGGCCTTGCCAGGGTGTTCTTCGGTGTCAGGGGCGAGAAGATCGACCTGCAAAAGTTCATCGCGGGCAGCGCAGCCCTCTGTGTGTGCAGCTATCTGCTGGCGGTGTTCGCGCCTTACCCGGTGCTGTCCCTGCTGGGCTGCGCGCTGTGCGGCCTTTCCGTGGGCATTTTGTGGCCGGGCACCTTCAGCCTGGCGGCCAGGGATTATCCCCAGGG
The DNA here is from genome assembly GCA_964648555.1 of uncultured Acutalibacter sp. GTDB lineage: Bacteria > Bacillota > Clostridia > Oscillospirales > Acutalibacteraceae > Acutalibacter. The sequence goes on along the minus strand of CAZYLJ010000024.1, from coordinate 9,738 downwards.
GGGAACCGGCATGTTCGCCATTCTCGCTTTGGCCGGGGATGTTGGCTGCTCCGCCGGGCCCGCGCTGTGCGGCTTTGTGGCTGAGGGCGCCGGGCAATTAAAGGCCGGGCTTCTGGCGTCGGCGGTTTTCCCGCTGGTGCTGGTATTCTGCGTCATGGCCTTAAGGAGGGGAAAGGCTTCGTGATAAACAACACCTGCATTGGCCTGCTGGCCCATGTGGACGCGGGGAAGACCACTCTTTCCGAGCAGATACTTTTCCACTGCGGCGCGCTGCGCTCCCTGGGCAGGGTGGACGATCAAAACGCCTTTTTAGACCACTCTGAGATCGAGCGCAGGCGGGGCGTCACCGTCTTTTCCGACCAGGCCCCCTTCTCCATTGGGGAGCGCTCCTTCACGCTGCTGGACACTCCCGGCCACACGGATTTTTCCGGGGAGATGGAGCGGGCCCTTTCCGTGCTGGACTGCGCCGTTTTGGTGGTCAGCGCGGCGGAGGGCGTCCAGGCCCACACCGAGGTGCTTTGGCGCCTTTTATCGGAGCGGGCCGTTCCCACCTTTGTCTTTCTCAATAAGCTTGACCGGCCGGGCGCCGACCCGGAGGGCGCCCTTTCCCAGCTGAAAAGGCTGGGGGAGGGCTTTTGCCCATTTGACGGGGCAATCGCCGGGGAGACATTTTCCCCAGGACTTAAGGAACTGCTGGCCGAATTGGACGAGGATCTGCTGGAAGCCTATCTTTCCGATAACGGGGACAATGAGCTTTGGATCACAAAGACACGGGAGCTGATCGCCGGGCGAAAGCTGTTCCCGGTGTTTTCTGGCTCAGCCTTGAAAAACCGGGGGATAGACGCGCTTTTGAACGGCCTGGGCCTTTTGGCGCCGCCGCCCCAGGGCAGCGTGGACAAGCCTTTTTCCGGCCTGGTGTACAAGGTGCGCCACGACAAGGGCGGGCGCGTCGTCTGCTTAAAGGTGGAGCAGGGCATCCTGCGGCCTAGGGACAGCCTCGAAACCGCTGAGGGCCCGGAGAAGTGCGGAGAGGTCAGGATGATCGTCGGCGCAAAGTACGAGCCCGTGCGGGAAGCTCTGCCCGGCGCGCTCTGCGCGGTGACAGGCCTGCACGTTCCCAAGGCGGGGGAGCGGGTGGGCGCCGGGGCGAAAGGCAAAAAAGAGCACTTCCAGCTCAGGCCACTGCTTTCCTCCCGCGTGCTGTTTGACCGGGAGGAGACGCCGGCCCCCGTCATGCTGGCCCATTTCCGGGAGCTGGAGGACGAGGAGCCCCTGCTCAGCGTGGAGTGGAGCGAGCAGCTGCAGGAGCTTCAGGTGCAGGTCATGGGGGAGCTGCAGCTGGAGGTGCTCCAGGAGGTGGTAAATAGCCGCTGGGGCGTGGAAATTTCCTTTGCGCCATGCTCGGTGCTGTACCGGGAGACGCTCCTGCGGCCTGTCCTTGGCGTGGGCCACTATGAGCCCCTGCGCCACTACGCGGAGGTGCACCTGCGCCTTGCCCCGGCCGGGCGCGGCAGCGGCATTACCTTCCGCAGCGAGTGCAGTCAGGACGAGCTTTCCGGGAATTGGCAGAATCTCATCCGCACCCATGTGCTGGAAAAGACGCACCTGGGCGTGCTTACCGGCGCGCCCTTGACGGACGTGGAGGTCACGCTGCTCTCCGGCAGGGATCACCTCAAGCACACGGAGGGCGGGGATTTTAGAGAGGCTGTTTACCGGGCCATCCGCCAGGGGCTTATGAGCGGGGAAAGCGTTTTGCTGGAGCCCTATTACGAGTTTGACGCGGAAGCCGCCCCGGAGGAGATCGGCAGGGTACAGACGGATCTGATCCGGCTGGAAAGCGTCTGCGATGCCCCCTGGCAGGAAAATGGCCGGGTGCGGCTGCATGGCCGTGGTCCTGTTCGCACGCTGATGGCTTACCCAAAAGAGTTCGCTGCCCTGACCCACGGCAGGGGTAGGCTTTCCCTCCGCTTTGGGGGGTACGAGCCCTGCCGGGCCCAGGAGGAGATCGTCAGGAAGATCGGCTACGAGCCGGAACGGGATCTGGAAAACACGCCGGATTCCGTGTTCTGCTCCCACGGGGCGGGGTTCCCCGTCAAATGGAGCGAGGCGCCCTCACACATGCACCTGCCGCTGGAGAAGATCGATTGACAGGGAATGGCGTTTCTATTATAATAAGAACGATATATACAGCGCATGGCAGACCGGAAAAAGCCTGCGCCAGAGGGGAAAGGATGGCAGTAATATGAAGGTGTTAGTGATCGGCGGCGTAGCGGCGGGCACCAAGGCCGCGGCCAAGTTCAAGCGGGAGGATCGTTCCGCGCAGGTGACAGTTCTGCAAAAGGGAGAGGACATCTCCTACGCCGGATGCGGCCTGCCCTATTACGTGGGCGGGGCCATCGAAAGCAAAGAGGAATTGATCGTCAATACGCCGGAGAAGTTCCAGGCGTTGACCGGCGTGGAGGTCTTGACCCTGCGGGAGGCCGTAAGGCTGGACGCCGGCGCCCATCAGGTGACGGCCAAAAACCTGAAAACAGGGGAGACCGAGACTTACAGCTATGACGCCCTTGTGGTGGCTGTGGGCGCTTCGCCCATTTTGCCGCCCATTGAGGGCGCCGGCCTTTCCGGCGTATTCCAGATGCGAACCCCCGAGGATGCCGTTTCCCTGCGGGAGTACCTGGACGCAAACGGCGTGAAGAAGGCCGTCATCGTTGGCGGCGGGTTCATCGGCCTGGAAATGGCGGAAAACCTTCTCTCCAGGGGCGTGGCCCCCACGGTGGTGGAGGCTCAGAATCAGCTTCTGCCCGGCGTGCTTGACCCTGAAATGGCCGCCTATGTCAAACGCCATTTGCAGCAGAAGGGCGTCCGGGTGCTGACGGGCACAAAGGCCGAGGCCCTCCTTGGCGAGGGCAAGGTGGAAAGCGTCCGCACCGGTTCGGGGAGCCTGCCCTGCGGCGTTGTTGTGTTTTCTGTGGGCGTGCGGCCCAACACGGGCTTTCTTTCCGATACCGGCATCGCTATGGAGCGGGGCACGATCGTCGTCGACGAAAAGCTGCGCACCAGTCTGCCGGATATTTACGCCGCCGGAGACTGCGCCCTGGTAAAGAACCGCCTGACCGGAAAAGCCCAGTGGTCGCCAATGGGCTCCTCCGCCAATTTGGAGGGCCGCACCCTGGCCCAGGCTCTGGCAGGGGAGGAGAAGTCCTACCCCGGCGTGCTGGGCACGGCCGTGTGCCGCTTACCCGGCCTGAATGTGGGCAAGACCGGCCTGACGGAAGCGGACGCGAAAAATGCCGGATACGACGTGGAGACCGCCCTTACCGTCACCGACGACAAGGCCCACTATTATCCCGATTCGTCCTTCTTCATCATCAAGCTCATCGCGGACAGGAGCACCCGCGCCCTGCTTGGCGTGCAGGCCTTGGGCCCCGGCGCGGTGGATAAGCTCGTCGATATCGGCGTGCTGGGGATCTCCGCCGGCTTGAGGCTGTCCGATTTTGAAAATCTCGATATGGCCTACGCGCCGCCCTTCTCCACGGCCATCCATCCCCTGGTACAGGCGGTTTATGTGCTGGAAAACAAGCTGGATGGTGTGCTCGACAGCATGACCCCTGCCCAGTACGCGGCGGGGGAGGCGGAGGGCTACACCGTAATTGACGTGAATCAGCAGCCTGTCATCCGCGGGGCAAGGTACATAGATCTGGCGCAGGTGAACGGCCCCATCGAGGGAGTCGGCAAGGACGAGAAGCTCCTGCTGGTCTGCGCCAAGGGCAAGCGGGCCTACTTCCTGCAGAACCGCCTGAAGAGCTTCGGCTACACCAACACCAGGGTGCTGGAGGGCGCCACCTTCTTCAACGAGGTGCGCGTGAAGACCGCCGGGGCCGCCGTGCCGACGGAGGAAGTGACCAGGGTCAAGGGCCTGGGCTTCCTGTGGGATAAGCGCACGCCCGACTGCTTCAACGGCCGTGTCATCACACGCAACGGCAAAATCACCGTGGAGGAGATGAACGCCATCAGCGAGGCCGCGCAGAGGTTCGGCAGCGGCGAGGTGGCCATGACCTCCCGCCTGACCATTGAAATACAGCATGTGCCTTATGACAACATCGAGCCTTTGCGGGAGTTCCTTTCTTCAGCCGGGCTGGAAACGGGCGGTACAGGCTCCAAGGTAAGGCCGGTGGTCTCCTGCAAGGGCACCACCTGCCAGTACGGCCTCATCGATACCTTTGCCCTTTCCGAGGAGATACACGAGCGCTTCTACCACGGCTATCAGGACGTGAAGCTGCCCCACAAGTTCAAGATCGCCGTGGGCGGCTGCCCCAATAACTGCGTCAAGCCCGACCTGAACGACCTGGGTGTCATCGGCCAGAAGGTGCCGGAGATCGACCTTGGTAAGTGCCGGGGCTGCAAGGTCTGCCAGGTGGAGAAGTCCTGCCCCATCAACGTGCCCGTGGTGAGGGACGGCAAAATCGTCATCGATGACAGCGCCTGCAACCACTGCGGCCGGTGCGTCGGCAAGTGCCCCTTCGGCGCATTGGAGGGCTTCACCTCCGGTTACCGCGTCTATATCGGCGGGCGCTGGGGCAAGAAGGTGGCTCATGGCCAGTACCTCGACAAGGTGTTCACCGACAAGGACGAGGTGCTGGATGTGATCGAAAAGGCCATCCTGCTGTTCAGAGAGCAGGGCAATACCGGCGAGCGCTTCGCGGACACCATCGCGCGTTTGGGCTTTGAGAACGTACAGGAGCAGCTGCTGTCCGACGGGCTGCTTTCCCGCAAGGAGGAAAACCTCTCCGCCCAGAAGCATTTAAAGGGCGGCGCGACCTGCTGATAAGACGGGGCAAAGCAGCTTTTCATGCCGGCGGCCGCTTGACTTCATTTCCATGTGGTGATAGACTGTGTTTAAAATGAAAAGGAGGAAATAAGATATGCCATTTTCCAAGTATCTCGAAGGCAAGCGGCAAGACTGCCGGGAGCTGGTGGCGGAGCTCTCCGGGAGCTTTCGCTACGTCAGCGTCCTGGGCACCGACGCCACCATGACCGCCTACCAGGTCAACAAGGTGATGAGCAATATCACCGAGGGCCAGAGTGAGCGGGGCTTTGTGGTGAAGCTCCACAACGGCAGGTCGTTCTTTGAGTATTCCCTGACAGACATCTCCGGCGACAAGGCTGCCCTGGCCCGGCGCATCTGCAAGGCCGTGGAGACCGCTCCCGCTTTGGAGGACGTCATGATCAGCGGCGAAGCCGTGAAGGATGAGCCCATGAAGAAGGACTTCCTGCGGGAAAGCGATTTTGAAAAGTACAGCGACAAGGAGCTTCTGGACTGGTGCCAGAAGCTGCGCGACGAGCTTTTGGGGAAGGACGGGAACATTTTAAACGCCATCGTGACCCTGCGGCTGCGCACCATTTCCAATCTGTTCGTCACCGGGAACCGGGAGCTTACCCAGCACTACGGCTGGGCCAACAGCAACCTGGGCGCCATTTACAGCGAGGGCGGCAGGATGGTGCAGGCCTTTGAGGGCGAAAATTTCCATTTGCTCTCCGATATTCTGGAGACGCTGCCCGGCCACGTTGACTCTGTGCTGGACAAGGCCCGGCACATGGTAAAGGCAAAGCCCATTGAGCCCGGCGTGTACGACATCATCACCGACAGCTCCATTACGGGCCTTATTGCCCATGAGGCCTTCGGCCACGGCGTGGAGATGGACCAGTTCGTCAAGGACAGGGCTCTTGCAAAGAACTGCATGGGCGAGTATGTGGCCTCTCCCATTTCCAACATGCACGACGGCGCGTCTGCCGCTCTCAGCGCGGCCTCTTACTTCTTCGATGACGACGGCGTGCTGGCCCACGATACCCAGATCATCAAGGATGGCGTTCTGGTGGCCGGCCTTTCCGACCTGACCTCTGCCAGCGAGCTGGGCACGGAACCCACCGGCAACGGCAGAAGGCAGTCGTATAAGCGCAAGGCTTACTCCCGCATGACGAACACCTTCTTCTCACCCGGCAAGGATAAGCTGGAGGATATGATCAAGTCCGTCAAGCACGGCTATATGCTGTTCCAGACCAACAACGGCATGGAGGATCCCAAAAACTGGCAGATCCAGTGCACCGCCGAGTACGGCATTGAGATCGTGGACGGCAAGCTGACGGATAACTATGTGTCTCCCGTGGTCATGAGCGGCTATGTGCCCGACCTGCTAAAGTCCATCTCCATGATCTCCGATGGCGGGAAGGTCATCGGCGCGGGCATGTGCGGCAAGGGCTATAAGGAGTGGGTCTTTGTGGCCGACGGCGGCCCCGAGCTGAAGGCCCGCTGCAAGCTGGGCTGAGCTGCGCCCAAATGCCAGAATTATGATAGAAAGGAACCTGTCTGAGATGAATATACTGGAACTTCTCAAAGCAAACAAGGGCGTAGACGATTACCGCGTCTCCACCACAAAGCGGACGTCCTATGAGCTCTTTTTCGTCCACCGCAAGCTGGAGACCGTGCGCGTTACCGACACCACCGACGTGAACGTCACCGTGTATGTCTCCCACGACGGGAAGCTGGGCTCTTCCAGCTTTGCCGTACACGATTCCATGACCGACGCGGAAGCCTCCGGCAAGATCGAGGCGGCTGTCAGCCGCGCGAAGCTGGTTTTCAACGAGCCCTGGTTTCTGCCGGAAAACGATAAGCTCAGTGGCGAGCTGCCCTCCAACTTTACGGAGTTTGAGGCGAAGGACCTGGCCTCTAAGGTGGCCGACGCCGTTTTCGCCGCCGACGACATGGAGGGCGGCTCCATCAACGCGCTGGAAATTTTCCTCTATGAGGACAAGATCACCGTCGTGAACAGCCGGGGCGTGGAAAAGACCGAAACGAAGCGCCACGCTATGGTGGAGGCCATCCCCACCTGGAACGAGGACGGCACCTCTGTTGAGCTGTATGAAAGCTACCTCTTCACGGAGTTTGACCCCAAGGCTGTCACCGAAGAGATCGCCGGGAAGATGCGGGAGGTTCGGGACCGCCAACACGCCGAAAAACCCCAGACTCCCATGAAGACGGCGGTCGTCCTGCGGCCCAAGGAGATCTCTCACATCGCCATGATGCTTTCCCGCGATTTGAGCTATTCCTCCGCCTACACCCATTCCAGCCTGCACAAGGTCGGCGATGACCTGCAAAAGGGTGGCAGCGGCGATAAGCTGACCGTTACCATGCGGGGGCAGATTGCCGGCAGCACCAGCTCCGCCCTGTTCGATGAGGACGGCACGGCCCTGACCGACCGGGAGATCATTTCCGGCGGTGTTGTAAAGGCCGGCTGGGGCGACGCCCGCTGCGCCCAGTACATGAAGGAGGAGCCCACCGGCAGCCTGCGCTGTGTGGAGGTTGCCCCCGGCACGTTAAAGAGCGTGGAAGAGCTTGGCTCCTATTTGGAGTGTGTATCCCTTTCCGGCTTGCAGATGGATCTTTATAACGACTACATCGGCGGCGAAATTCGCCTGGCCTATTACCATGACGGCGCTGCCGTCAAGCCCGTCACCGGTATCTCCATGAGCGCCAAGCTGAGCGACGTGCTGGCCGCTCTTCGCCTTTCCGAGGAAGTCACTGTCAGCGACAATTACCGCGGCCCGGCCAGGGCTGTTTTGATGGACGTTTCCATCCTGTAATTTTTGGCCCAACGGGGCAGACTACTGGTGAGGAACTTCCGAAAGCGCATGGACGGAGGCGGAGATGGAATATTTTTGGGATACAGGCTATACGGTCCCGGACGGCGTGGGCTTTTCCCATTTTGGACCGGGACATGTGCTGTGGATGCTTTTTGCGCTGCTGCTATGCTGTGTGCTCGGCCCCCTTTACCGCCGATGGAACGATAAAGCGCGGTGCCGATGCCGGGTGATCCTGATTGTGCTGCTGCTCATTGACGAGCTTTTCAAGGATCTCTCCACCCTTATTACGGGCCGCTTCAAGCCGGATTTCCTTCCTCTGCACCTGTGCAGCATCAACATCTTTGTGATCCTTTTTGACGTCATCCACCCCAGCGATTATTTGCGAGAGGTGCTCTATGGCATCTGCCTGCCGGGCGCGTTCTTTGCGCTTCTCTTTCCGGGCTGGGCGTACCTGCCTATGGCGAACGCCCTGTGCATCCACAGCTTCACGGCCCACATTCTGCTGTTCCTGTACCCGTTTCTCCTGCTGTGCGGCGGGTTCCGGCCAAAGGTGGGCAGGCTGCTGCGCTGTCTGCCCTTCTGCCTGCCGGCGGTGGGCGTAGCGGCCCTTTTCAACCGGGCCTTTGGCACCAATTTTATGTTTTTGCGTTACGCGGGGGAGGGCAACCCCCTTTCCCTGTTTGAGCGCTGGCTGGGCAGCCCCGGGTATCTTGTGGGCATCCCCATTCTCTGCGCTCTGTGCTGGGCTGTCCTTTACGGCGTGCCCGCGTTGATCCGCAGACGAAAGAAACAGGAGGCACTATGAACCGGGAAAATAAAAGACGGCAGTTTGAAAAAGGGTATTACAAGAATCACGCCTGCAACGAGACCTTCACCTGTAAGCACTGCGGGCGGGAGGTGGCCCCCGGCGGCGCGGGCAGTGAGCACCGCAACCACTGCCCCAACTGCCTTCACAGTCTGCATGTGGATGTGGAGCCGGGGGATCGGGAGTCCGACTGCGGCGGTATTATGGAGCCTGTGGCGGTCTGGGTGCGCAATAACGGCGAGTGGGCCATTATCCATCGGTGCCGTCGGTGCGGCGCGCTGAGCTCCAACCGCATTGCCGCCGACGACAACCCCATGAAGCTCATGTCCATCGCCCTGAAGCCACTCTGTAATCCTCCGTTCCCCCTGGAGCGCATCGAAGAGCTGACGGCCCTGATGGGCGGCGAGGGAAGTATGAAGAAATCGGAATAAGCGATACAAGCGCGAGTCTTGAGCTGTGCCTTGACCCGCGCTTTCCTTTTGGGCAGGGAAACTGGCAGAATAGACAGAATTTTGATTAGCGCTGGCTAACTGTTGGGCTGAATCCCAAATTTTACAAAATTGTAAATTTTCTTTGATTTTGCCGTTGACAAACCCTGGGGATAGGAGTATCATATCGTTGAAGGGTTAGCTTTAGCTAACCAAAATTTCGACGCTGTGGTTAGCAGCGGCTAATCACGTGGAAAGAGAAGGGATGTAGGTGTGATGCCTCTATCGCTGGCTTCGGTGGGAGAAGAAAACATCATCAAAAAGGTGGGCGGCAGCCCGGCGGTGAAGAAGCACCTGGAAAACCTGGGGTTTGTACCGGGCGGCCGGGTCACTGTCATCACGGCGCTGGCCGGCAACGTCATTGTGAACGTGAAGGACGCCAGGGTGGCTATCAGCCAGGAAATGGCCCGGAAGATCATGGTTTAAGGGGATCATTCCCGACCTCTTACCGCATTGGAGATTTCCGGCAGGGGATTCCATCTCCTGCATGGGAAGCCGCAAAATACTGCACTGAGAGAAAGGACGGTCGTAATTATGAAGACACTGCGGGAGATCAGCGTGGGCGACACCACCAGGGTGGTAAAGCTCCACGGGGAAGGCGCCGTCAAGCGCCGCATCATGGACATGGGCCTGACAAAAGGCGTTGAGGTTCACGTCCGCAAGGTCGCGCCCCTGGGCGACCCCATCGAGATCACTGTGCGTGGGTACGAGCTTTCTATCCGCAAGGCGGATGCGGAAATGATCGAAGTCGAATAATCGTTTACCGTGAGGTTAGCTGTAACTAATTTATTTTGAAAGAGAGGAACT
>CAZYLJ010000023.1:0-15835 GCA_964648555.1 uncultured Acutalibacter sp. | reverse complement strand
GCAAAAAGCCGTGCCCACCCAGGCGGAAACCTATAAAAGCTATTATAGCCCAAAGACAGACGCAAGTCAAGAAAATGGAAACAGCGGGAATGTTTCCCAAACGCCATTCAAAGCAGGCAGCCCCGCCCCCACGGTCGGGCCGACGAAAAACCCGCCGTCCTCCCCCGTTCCGGCCGGGAATTACGTGGTGACGGTCTATGAGGGAAAGATCGGCGTGTTCCAAAGGGGTGAGCGGGAGCCTTTCCTCACCGCCGACGACGTGGAGGTATCCCTGCTGCCGGAGGAAGACGTGAGGCTTTTGAAGGAAGGCATCCCTGCCGGCACCCTCAGCGAGGTGCGGAGGATACTGGAGGATTATGAGTAAGGAAAAAGCGCCCGGCCCGAGGCCGAGCGCTTTTTCCTGAGCGGGAAAGGGCTTACTTCAGACCCTTTTCGTAGCTCTCGATCATCTTCTTGACCATCTGGCCGCCCACGGAGCCGGCCTGACGGGAGGTCAGGTCGCCGTTGTAGCCCTGCTTCAGGTTGACGCCAACCTCAGAGGCGGACTCCTGCTTGAACCGCTCCATAGCTTCCTTGGCCTCGGGGACCATGACAGAATTGTTCCTCATCGTTCTCTCTCCTTCTCAAAAATGTTTTCTTCGCGTTTGCAATAAGTATTCTGACACAGTTTGCAAATGATATGAATGTCAATTTTTGCTTTTTCAGGGAGAGAAAACAGCTTTTACAGCTTCAGCTGGGTCCACTTGCCCTTGCGGAAGCGGATGAGAGACAGGCAGAACCGCAGCAGCTGGTCGCCAAAGGTGCCAAGCCACGCGCCCATGAGGCCCAGGCCGCAGGGATAGCACAGCACCCAGGAAAGGCCCGGCCGGATGCACGCCACGCTGATGAGGGACACCAGCGCCGTAAACCGGGTGTCGCCCGCGCCGCGCAGACAGCCAAACTGCACCACCTGCTCGATCTGGAAGAACAGCATGATACTTAAAATGCGCATAATCATGGCGCCATAGTCGAGGATGACCTGCTCCGCCGTGTACAACTCAAAAATATTTCTGCCAAAGAAGAAATAAACAAGGGCGATGAAAAACGCGCAGATCAGGCCGCATTTCTGGCAGACGCTGCCGTAAATTTTCGCCATGTCGGGCCGCTTTCGGCCCAGGCTTTGGCCGATGAGGGTGACGGACGCCACCGAAAAGCCGTCGCCAATGGAAAAGGACATGCTCATCATGTTGGCGCCGATCTGATGGGCGGCAAGCTCTGTGGTGCCCAGATAGGCCACCGTCATGGAAAACAGCAGGAAGCCAACCCGCATACAGATCTGCTCCACAAAGGCGCTGGAGCCCACGCTCAAGAGAGAACGGACGCTGGTCTTGTCCGCTTTCCAGCCCTTGACGGAGGTCAGGCAGATGAAGCCGTCCTGATGTAAGACGGAGCGGATGCTCAAAGCGCAGGCGCAGACCGTGCCCAGCACGGTGGCGATGGCCGCGCCCCGGATACCCAGCTTTGGAAAGCCGAAATTGCCGCCGATCAAAAGATAATTGAAAATGACGTTGACGCTGTTGGAAATCAGGTTGGTGGTCATGGCGATGCGGGTGTTGCCCGCGCCCCGCTGGGCGGCGTTCAGGACCAGAGACACGGTGGAGAACATGAGCCCGCCCATGATGATGCGCAGGTAGTCCACGGCGTACTGATGGGTGTCCGCCTGGGAGCCCATCATGTGGATGATGGGGTCGGCCAGAAAATTGAACAGGATGCTGATGAGGGCCGTAAGCCCTATGGTGATGAGCAGCAGCATCCGCACCACCCGGTTGGCGCTTTCCCTGTCCCCCGCGCCCTTTCGCCTTGCCACGATGGCCGAGACCGCCACGTTCATGGAAAGGAAAATAGCCAGACCTAAAAATTTCGGCTGGATGGTAAGCCCCACCGCCGCAATGGCGTAAGAGCCCAGAGAACCGACCATGATGGTATCCACCACGCCGGCCAGGCACACGAAAAAGGACTCCAGCACCGAGGGCCACGCCACATGGATCACGTCTTTTACGATCTGCTTTTCCTCCGGGACCTCACCCAGCTCCATCCCCCTGCAGACCCTTTGGACGTTGACAAAATGCACCTTTCATCACCTCAATAGTTGTGTTTGCAACTAAAAGTATACCATAACGGAGAGGGGAAATGCAAGGGCAAGGAAAGCTCACTTCGCCGGAATGTCGATCTCCCGCTGCTTCACCTTGGAAAAGACGATGCGCTGACTGCTGTACAGGCTGAAATAGCCGGAGAGGACAAAGGAGACGGCCACGGCCAGGGCAAACAGGGGCAGGTCGGCGGTGCCGAAGAGCTCCATGGCAAGGAACAGGGAGGCAATGGGGCAGTTGACCGCCGCGCAGAACAGGGCGGTGAGCCCGATGGCGGCGGCGAACCCGGCGGGCAGGCCCAGCAGCGGGCCGACGACGCAGCCGAAGGTGGCCCCGATGAACAGGGTGGGCACGATCTCTCCGCCCCGGAAGCCGACCCCCACGCACAGGGCCGTCAGCAGGAGCTTCAAGAGGAAGGCAAGGGGCGAAGCCTCACCCCCCATGGCACGGGCGATGACATCCGTGCCGGCCCCGGCGTAATCGTACAAATGAAAAACCGTGGTGACAAGAGCCATAGCAAGGCCCCCGGCGGCAATGCGCACATAGGCGTTTTTCAGGTATTTTTCCGCCAGGTGGGCGGCGGTGTGCAGCGTTTTGCAGAGCAGGATGCCCAACAGACCCGTCAGGGCGGCCAGGGCCAGCACCCGCAGGGCGTTCAGCGGGGTGAAGGCGGGCAGGTCGCCGGACATGGTAAAGCTCATGGGGGAAACTCCAAGGGCCCTTGCCACCAGATAGGAAACGTAGGAAGAGACTGCGCAGGGCAGCAGGGCGTTATACCGCAGGACGCCCACGCTGATGACCTCCAGCACGAAGACGGCGGCGGTAAGGGGCGTGCCGAACAACGCCGAAAAGCAGGCCGCCATGCCGCACATGGACAGCACCTGGACGTCCTCCCTGTCAAAGCGGAGGGCCTCGCCGAAATTGTGGCCGATGCTGCCGCCCAGCTGCAGCGCCGCGCCCTCCCTGCCGACAGAGGCCCCGCACAGGTGGGAAAGGGTGGTGCCGATAAAAATGAGGGGCGCCAGCAGGATGGGCACATGCTCGTTGGTGGTGACGGAGTCGATGATGAGGTTGGTGCCCGCGCTGAAGCTCACCCTGCAGATCCGGTACAGCAGCAGGGTGAGCACGCCCGCCAGCGGCAGCATCCACAGCAGGAAGGTATGCTCAGTCCGCACCTCCGTTACATAGTCCACCGTTTTGTGAAAGCCCGCGCCTACAAGACCGCACAGAGCACCCAGGGCGCCGGCGGCCAGCAGCCACTTGAAGACCGCCAGCAGGTAGCGGCCCACGGCCGTGCTCAGCTCTTTGATTTTATCTGTCCAGGCTGTCATAGCTCCATCGCCCTCGCTTTATAGAAAATTCCAACTTATCTTACTCCAAAATGAGTTCATATGCAAGATAAGACGGAATTTATTTTGAGAAAGACCGTTCCACGCAGCAAAGCAGGTGCTCTTTCTCCGCCTGCGGCGAAAAAAGCACTCTCACTATGGGGGAATGGAAAGATATACGGGATGAAAAGTTTGTTCTTCCGATTTTTGATTCCCTGAAAGAATCATATTGCTTTGGGGGATGTGTATACTTTATGCATTGAAACGCTGATCTTGTCGAAGCTTGTCTATTCAGGAGGCGCACTGTGAAACGCTTTCTTTTGTTGATTTTATGCCTTGCGGTCCTGCTGCCCTGCTGTGGCTGCACAAGCGGCAAGGCGGACGCTGAATTTACCGCCGTGCTGCCGGGGAACGTGACCAGCCTGGATCCCCAGACCGCCACCGGCGACGCCGCGCAGATCGTCATCGGCTCCCTGTTTGAGGGGCTGTGCCGCATTGACGAAAACAGCGAGGCGGCCCCCGGCGTGGCAAGCCGGTGGGAAAGCAACCGGGATTATACGGAGTTCACCTTTCACCTGCGGGACGCCCGGTGGGACAACGGGGAACCGGTCACGGCCGACGATTTTGTCTTTGGGATACAGCGGGCCCTGAACCCCGCCACCGGGGCATCCGAGCTCTATGATGTGTTCCTGATCAAAAACGCCAGGGCGTATTACAATGGCGAAGCCTCCGCCGAAGACCTGGGCGTCAAGGCCACGGACGAGCGGACACTGGTCGTCACGCTGGAGCATGGATACCAGGACTTCCCTCTGCTGACGGCGGGGAACCGCTTTATGCCCTGCAACCGGGAATATTTCGAGGACAGCGCCGGGCACTACGGGCTTTCCGCCGGATATGTGCTTTCCAACGGGCCCTTTACCTTCCCCCACAGCTACGCCTGGGACACCGATTACAACGAGCGGAAGCTTTCGCTGGTGCGCTCCAGTACATACCGGGGGGAGCGGAGCACCGTTCCCCAGAGCCTCGTCTATCTCATCGACTATGACAGTACCGTCGACGCTTCCCCCCTGGAAGCCCTGGAAAGCAAGGCGTCGGACATCCTGCCGGTGACGGAGGAGCAGGCCCGGGAGGCCGAAGAGCGGGACTATCAGGTTCTGGCCGTGGAGGATGGGGTAATGGGGCTGCTGCTTAACCCCCAGTGCGACGCGCTGCGTTATGCGACCACCCGGGAGATTTTTCTGAAGACCATAGACAGGGAAAGTCTGCTGAGCCTTGGCAAAACGGAATACAATGAAGAAGCCCCCGGCGTGATGGCCCAATGCGTGCGCTGGGGGAAGAAAAGCTATTACGAGGAAAGCCCCGCCTGCTATGTGGAGCAGGACGACGGCGCGGCGGCGGCCATCCCCTCCCTGCTGACCACGCTGGAGCTGGACGCCATGCCGGCCATTACGGTGCTGTGCGCCGACGACGAGCGCTCGATTGAGATCGCCAATGGCCTGCTCATCTCCTGGAATGGCAAGCTGGGCAGCGCCTTTAACATCCTGCCCCTCCCCGCCGCTGAGCTTGCCGACCGGGTGGAAAGCGGAGACTATCAGGCGGCGCTGTACACCCTGCGAGCCGGCGGGGCCACTCCTCTGGACGTGCTGAACCGGTTTGCCTCTTCCCTTTCCCAGCCGGTGGTGGAAAGTGCGGAGTACGCGGAGGCCCTCGACGGCCTGGACTTTACCCTGACAGGCTTTCAGCAGGCAGAGGCCGTTCTGCGGGAGCAGTACGTGTTCTACCCCCTGCTCTCCGCCAGGAGCTATTATGCCCTGGCCCCCGGCGTGACAGAGGTCACCGTGTCGCCGGACGGGCGGATCGACTTTTCGCAGGGAAGGAAAAAATAGCAGAGAAAAAGCGCCCCGCAGGGCGCTTTTTATTGCTCAGATATTCTGGTACTCCTCGATGACCTTTTTGGCCAGCTTGGAATCCACCCGGGCGAAGCCCTCCGGGTCTACGAAGTCCAGGGCCCGCAGGACCTCCTGAGACTGCCTGTAAACGTCCATCTTGGTGGAGTGGTACACGGGCTCGGTCTTTTTGGGAAGGAAAATGGCGAACTCGATCTCGTTTTCCCGCTCGTTGACACGGCTGAAATAGGCGTGCACCCGGCTGACATTATAGGTGCTTTTGATGATGCCGCAAAGGGCGTTCTTCACCAGCTCGATGGCCACGTCGTCGCAGCCCGCGTCGAAGGTGAGGATCTTCTCCTTCAGCTCCGCCAGGTTCTTCACGCTGCGCTTGACGTAGTCCTTCACCGCCTCAGTGGGCTCCACCGTGCTGCCGGCCCCCATGGGCACCATGCTGATGACATATCCCGCCACCGGGTCGGTGTAAAGAAAGGGATAGGCCATGGCCGCGAAATAATTGCATCTGCGGCACCGCCAGTCAAACAGGGTTTCGTCCAGTATCCTGTCCTTGAACTCCGGGTTCTCCCGAACGTTGATGCTGGCATAGAGCTTGTATTTCTGCGATTCCCCGCACTGGGGACAGATGATATCCTTTACGATTTCCGTTGACACGCACATTCCCCCACATTCCCGTTTTTTCAGCCCTCAAAGGGCAGGTCTTCGGTCTCCTTGGCCTCTTCCGCCGCTTCCTCCGGGGTGGGCTCGTGGTCGAACTCCTTCACGCCGTCCAGGGTGACCTCTTCGATGGTGGCGCCGCCCTTTTTCGCACATGCGGCGGTGGGGCCGTCCGCCCCGCCCACGGAAGAGCCGGAAGCCGGGGCAGCCTTATCCTTCGCGATATCGATGGTGACGGTGATGCCGTCGTTCTGCTCCTGCTGATAGAACTGCTCCAGCTGAGTCAGGGCCTTATCGAGCCGGCCCTCGATCTCGTCCAGCTGAGCGCAATGGGACTCGGTGACGGAGTTGCTGCTGTCCCGCAGGTTGTTGTAGTAGTAGCGGCCCAGGGCCAGGTACTCCCGCTGGGAAGCCTTCTCCTCACAGCGGATGACGGAGCGGATGCGGTTCAGGTTGGCGGCCCGGCGGTTCTTCTCCCCCACAAAGCTGACGGCGTTCCCAACCGCTTTGCCGATATTCTTCAAAAAATCCATGGCGTTTCCTTCCTTTCTGTTTGCAATGTAATGGATGCAAAATATGCCATAAACTGACGCGAAGAAGCCCGTGAGACTTCTTCCAAAGGAAAACCGGGGCCGATTTTCCCTTTGCTACCTAGTATTATATCTTATTCTTGAAAAAAATAACAGCCCTATTTTTCTATTTGGCGAGATTTTTTCGTCGCGGACCAAATGCTTCCCTTCCCCCTTGCAAAGCTCTCCCTTTTGTGCTATCATAAAAATAGAACAGAATTTCGATTTGGGGAGGCACCGGCGATGCAGCACAGAATGGTGAGCCTGGAGAAAGTGCAGAACCTGCTGGGGCAGGAAGGCCTTGCGGACGCGGAACAGCAGGAAGGCGTGGAACAGCAGGCGGCGCGCCGGGCAAAAGAAACGCTGCGGGCCGCCCTCCCAAGGGAGCTGACAGCCCGGCAGCTGGAATGTGTGAAGCTCTACTATTTTGAAAATATGACAGAGGCCCAGGCGGCAGAGCATCTGGGTATTTCCAAGCCCACGGTGTGCCGCCACCTGCAAAAGGCCAGGGCCCGGCTGGAGCGGGTCATCGCCTACACAGAGGCCCTGCACCAATACCGGGCCGAGCCGCCGGAGGGCTGACTTACATGCCGAACAGGCCCTTCAGCCATTCGGAAAGGGCGTCGGCGCCCAGGACGGTGGCAATGATGAGCAGCAAAAACAAAAGCACGGAAACCGCCTGGACAAGGACGCGCTTTTTGGTGGGCATGTCCTCCGGGGCGTCTTCTTCCCGGCCGGTCCCCGCACTTGCGCCCAGGCGCTGTTCATCAAGCTGTTCTTTCATGGCGGCGGAAATCTCTTTCGCGGCGGGCAGGTCTTCAAAGGCGACGAAAATATTCTTATCCGTGGGCATGACCTCGCTGTCGTAAAGGTAGGAGACGTGCCCCTTTTGAAAGGGCTCCACCTCATAGGTGATGCCGGCCTCGTCAAAACGCCTGGCGAGCAGCCCGGCGGCGTACTCGTCCGCCCGGTGAAGAAGCACCATGTCCTTCCCGTCCACGGCCCGGAGTTTTGTGTTTTTGCAGTTTTGGCATTTCCCCGCCCCGTCCTCGCTGACAGAGCGGCACTTGACGCAATAGAGCATAGCCATTCCCCTTACAGTTTTTCTTTATTGTACTCCGTTTTAAGGCGGGTGTCCACCGGGATTTTTACAGCAGCACCGGCTGGAGCTGCTTTCCTTCCAGGGCGGCCGCGACGGCCTTTGGCAGGAGGGAAAAGTCGGCCACCAGCGAAAAGGGCTTCTTTTCCGGGTCATCCTGGGTAAGGGGCACCAGGTACACGTTCTTGGTGTTCAGCAGGCGCATGATATTCGGCCCGGAGGCCCCAAGGGAATCGTTGCTGGCGATGCACAGCACCACCGGGATGCCGATGCGCAGGGACGACTTGACGGCCATGGTCACAGCGGTATCGGTGATCCCGCCGGCGATTTTGGATAGCGTGTTGCCGGTGCAGGGGCACACGGCCAGGACGTCCACCAGCCTTCTGGGGCCGATGGGCTCTGTCTCAGGGATGGTGTGCAGCACCTTCCGGCCGGAGATCTCCTCTGCTTTGGCGATAAAGTCTCCGGCCGGGCCAAAGCGGGTATCTGTAGAATAGGCGTTCCCGCTCATAACGGGAAGTATCTGATAGCTGTTTGACAGGCGCTCCATCTGCTCCACAGCCCTCTGCAGGGTGCAGAAGGAGCCACACATGGCAAACCCCACAGTTTTCATAGGGATCAACCTTCCTCCAACATGTTGTAAAGTGTTTCCTTCACGAGCTCCCCGGCGGCCCTGGGCGACAGTCTGCCCGGCAGGCCGGGGAGCTCTTTTACCTGTAGGCCCAAACGCCGGGCGGCCTCCGAATCGAAACCGCCGGGAGCGGAAGCAAGCTCAAGCAGCAGGGTACCGGGGGTCTGGCGGGACAGAAGATGGGTGGTGAGCACCGGGGCGGGCACGGTGTTGAAAATGACGTCGTACCCGCCGCCAAGCCTTCGGTATTCCAAAGGCGTGACGCCCAGCATACGGATGGCGGCCAGATCCCTGGGGCTCCTGGCGCAGCAGTCTACCCGGGCGCCCATGCCCTTGAGCATACCGCAGAGGGCCCTGCCGATTCGCCCAAAGCCCGTCACCAGGCAGCGGGAGCCGCACAGGGCGCCGTCGTATTCCTGAATGGCGGCGCCGATAGCCCCCTCGGCCGTCAAAAAGGCGTTGCCCACGGTCAGCTCTTCCCGCTCGTAATAGTCGTGGGCGTCGATCTTCTCCCACAGAGGCGAGGTGGAAAAAAGCTTTCCCAGCATGCCACCGTAGACCGTCCGGCCCGCGCACAGGCCGGCAAAAGAATCGTCCAGCGGGATGGGCTCTCTGGCGTAGGGGGCATTCAGGATTTTCCCGTCCCGGGTGGCGGGAAGGGGCAGCACCAGCACGGCGCACTTCCGGCAAAGCTCGGGAAGAGGCAGCGGCGTCAGATCCTCCGTCAGAGCTTCCGGCGCGTTTTCCAGCCCGCTGACAAAGACGCGGTAACCGTCGCCCGCGATGGATCCCGCAAGGTACGCCTGGCGAAGATCGCCGCCTAAAACTCCATATACAGCGCTCATGAAAATGCCCCCTCGGCCAAAAAATCTGCAAATTGCCGGGCCATGCCCCGATCCCCGCGATGGGGATACTCCGCGAATCACTCTATTCTATGGGCGCTGCCCGCCTTTGGTGCGAAGGGGAAAGAAATTTTTGGGCAGGGTATTTATTTTGCGCGTGTTTCGCAGTATAATGATAGCGTATGGATTTGGAGAAAGGAAGATACTATGAATACCACAGAATATGCCGCTTTGCTGGATAACGTGAAGCGCCTGCACTTTGTGGGCATTGGGGGTAGCGGAATGTGCCCCATGGCTGAAATTTTACACGCAAAGGGCTATACGCTCACCGGGTCGGACATCAATGAATCCGACACTTTGGAGCGCATCAGGGGGTATGGCATCCCGGTTTTCATGGGGCATCGGGCGGAAAACATCGGCGACGCCCAGTGCGTGGTTTACACCGCCGCCTGCAAGCAGGATAACCCGGAGCTGGTGGCCGCAAGGGAAAAGGGTATCCCCTGCCTGGAACGCTCTGTCATGCTGGGGCTCCTGTCCGACAGGTTCCCCTGCACTGTGGCGGTTGCCGGCACCCACGGGAAGACCACCACCACCGGCATGATCACCCATATCCTGATGGAGGCCGGCAAGGACCCCAGCGCCCTGATCGGCGGCAAGCTGCCCCTGATCGGCGGCAACGGCCGGGTGGGGAAAAGCGGGTTTTTCGTCTGCGAGGCCTGTGAGTATGTGGACACCTTCCTGCACCTGCACCCGGCGGTCTCCGTGCTGTTGAATATCGACGCCGACCACCTGGACTACTTCAAAACGGTGGACAATATCGTGAAGTCCTTTCACCAGTTTGCGTCGCAGACCTCCCGGGCGCTCATCATCAACGGGGATGACGAGCGCATCCGAAAAAGCGTGGAGGGCCTTACGGGCCGGGAGATCGTCACCTTTGGCCGGGCGGAAACCAACGACTATTATCCCGCTGAATTAAACGAGGAGGACACCGCCTGTGAGGATTTCACCCTGATGTACAGGGGCAAAAAGCTGGGCCGGGTGAATTTGATCGTGCCCGGCGAGCACAACATGATGAACGCAGTGGCGGCGGCGGCAGCCGCTCACACATTGGGCTGCGCGCCGGAGGATATCTGCGGGGCGCTGAACAAGTTTTCCGGGGTGCATCGGCGCTTTGAGGTGCTGGGCACCTTTGAGGGCGTGACCGTGGCCGACGACTTTGCCCACCACCCCACGGAGCTCACCGCCGTTTTGAGCTCTGCCATGCGCATGGGCTATCACGAGGTTTGGGCGGTGTTCCAGCCCCACACCTATTCCCGCACCTACAACCTGCTGGACGAGTTTGCCAGGGCGCTTGCCATTCCCGATCACCTGGTGATGACGGAAATTCTGGCCGTGAGGGAAGAAAACACCTACAATATCCACACCAGTGACCTGGCGGCAAAAGTGCCCGGCAGTGTGTGGTTCCATTCCTTTGAGGAAATTTCAGCTCACGTGATGAATAACGCCCAAAACGGCGATTTGATCTTGACTTTGGGCGGCGGCGACATCTACAAATGCGCCAATCTGATCGTCAGCAAGTACAAGGAAAGGGAAAGCAAAAAGGTATGAAGGAGATAAAAGCCGTCTTTTTCGATATTGACGGCACGCTCATTGACCACAGCAACGGCAGCGTGATCCCAGCCTCCACCCTGCGGGCGCTGCACGCCATGCATGAAAAAGGCATCAGGCTGCTGCCGGCTACCGGGCGGATGCCCTCCATGCTGCACAATGGGGCCCTGGCCGCCGAGCTCCCTTTTGACGGCTATGTGACCTTAAACGGCCAGTACGTGTTCACCCGGGAGAAGGAGGTCATCCGCAGGGCAGCTCACCGGCCGGAGGCCATTTTCGCTCTGATGGAGCTGTTGAAGCGGGATGCTTTCCCGGCCCTGATCGTTGAGGAGGAAGGCAGCCTCGGGTGCTCCGACTGCGAAGAGATACGCCGGCATTACCGCTGGTGCGGCCTGCCCATGCCGCCCCTGTACGACGTTTCACGGCTAAAGGAACACCCGGTCCTGCAGTTTCTGGCCTATCTGCCCTGGGAGGAGCGGGACAGGCTCTCCCCCATCCCCTACATAGAGCCCACCAGCGCCGGAGGCGACATTCTGGACGTGATCCCGGAGGGCGGCGGGAAAGAGGTCGGCATCGCCGCGGCGGCGGAATATTACGGTATTCCCCGGGAAAACATCATGGTGTTCGGCGACGGCGTCAACGACATCCGCATGATACAGTGGGCGGGCGTCGGTGTGGCCATGGGCAACGGCGGGCCGGCGGTACAGGCTGCCGCGGATTTTGTCACCACCCATGTGGGAAACGACGGCGTGAAAAACGCGCTTTTGCACTACGGCGTGCTGGATGAAAAGGATTTTGCGTAAAAACAGGACAGGCCCCCGCCAATCGGCGAGGGCCTGATTTTTGCCGTTATTTTAGGTGTACTCCACCAGGGGATTCATGCGGCCCTTGGTGCCGCCGTCGATCTTATCGATGTACTTGATGGCCTTGCCCGCGCCCAGAACTACGCAGTCCTGGGGGTTTTCCACCACCACAACCGGGATCTTCGTCTTCTTGGAAAGCAATGTGGAAAGGCCGTACAAGTTGGCGGAGCCTCCGGTAAGATAAATGCCGTCGGTGAAGATGTCGGCCAAAAGCTCCGGCGGGGTCTCCTCCAGGGTGGCCTGGACGGTCTTGACGATGGCGATGGCGGACTCAATAAGTGCCTCGATCATTTCATCGGAGTTCATAATGGCCATCTCCGGCAGGCCGTTCATGGCGTTGCGGCCCTTTAAGGTATAGGTCACGAGCTTTTTGCGGGGATAGGCGCAGCCGATGGCGATCTTGGCTTCCTCCGCGGTGCGGTCGCCAATGACCAGGTTGAATTTTTTCCGCACATATTTGATGATGGCCTCATTAAAGTCATCGCCCGCTATGTGAATGGAGCTGGCAATGGCGATGCCGTTCAGGGAGATGACGGCCATATCCGTGGTGCCCTGGCCGATATCCACGATCATGGTGCCGTGGGGCACAGCAATATCGACGCCGGCGCCGATGGCCGCAGCCACGGGCTCTTCGATCAGGCAGACCTTGCGCACCCCGGCGGCTGTGATGGCATCCACCACGGCCCGGCGCTCCACCTCGGTCAGGTCGCAGGGAACGCTGACCACCACCCGGGGCATGAACATACGGCTGCTGCAGACCTGCTTCAGATAGTAGCTGATCAGGTGTTCCGCCATGGAGAGATCGGAAATCACGCCATTGGAAAGGGGCCGGGCCACGGTAACGCGATCTGACGTGCGGCCCAGCATCTCATAGGCTTCCGAGCCGATGGCGATGACCTCATCTGTATAATTGTCTACGGCGATGATGGAGGGCTCGCAAAGCACGATTCCCTTGCCGTCCAGATAGATCTTGAACGTGGACGTGCCCAAGTCTATGGCAAGATCAGTTCCTATCATGTGACACCTTCCTTACGCTTTGAAAAGGGGAACACCCCCATGTTACTTTACATTATACTACAACTTCCCCGCTTTTTCAACCATGATTCCTTTCCTCTGTCAGGAAGTTTCCCAGGCCGGTATAACGGCGGGTTTTGCGGTCGTTTTCGATCATGGCCTCGATGACGCTCTGCTGGCCCACCAGGATGAGCAGCTTCTTTGCCCGGGTGACGCCGGTATACAGCAGGTTCCTGTAGCAGAGCTGCATGGGTGACCGCAGCACAGGGATGATGACCGCTGTGAACTCGTTGCCCTGGCTCTTGTGGACAGTGACGGCATAGGCGGGTTCCAGCTCGCTGCCGGCCCGCTCAAAATCATAGGCCACGTCCTTGTCGTCGACGCGGACATGGATGACGCCGCCGGGGCGGTCGATGCCGGTGACAACACCCATGTCGCCGTTGAACACTCCTTCGCCGCCGGTGCCGTCCTCCCGGCTCCAGGGCAGGTCGTAGTCGTTGCGGATCTGCATGACCTTGTCCCCCAGACGGTACAGCAGGCCGTTGAGCTTCACCTCCGCTTTTCCCTTCTGCGGCGGATTGACGGCCTCCCGCAGGAGCTTATTCAGCTCCACGGTGCCAAGCTCCCCCTTCCGGCCGGGGCAGAGCACCTGGATGTCTGAGACGGGAGAGTAGCCGTAGCTTTGGGGCAGCCGCCGGGCGCAAAGGTCAACGATGAGCTTCGCGGCCTCCGCAGGCTCCTGCTGTGGAAGGAAGAAGAAATCGCTGTCGTGGCGGTGCAGGTCGGGCATCTTCCCCTCCACGATGCGGTGGGCCGACAGGACGATGAGGCTCTCCATGGACTGGCGGAATATTTCCTTCAACTGCACCGTGGGAAACAGCCCGGAAGAGATCAGGTCACCCAGAACGTTGCCCGCCCCCACGCTGGGCAGCTGGTCGCTGTCGCCCACCAAAATCAACCGGCAGGAAAGGGGCAGCGCCCGCAGGACGCTTTCAAACACATAGGAATCCACCATGGAAAGCTCGTCGATGACAAGGCAGTCACATTCCAGGGGGCTGCGCTCGTTCTTGGTGAAGACGGGGTTGTCATGCTCGTCCCAGTCCACCTGCAGCATCCTGTGGACGGTCTTGGCCTCCTCGCCGGTCAGCTCGCTCATGCGCTTGGCGGCGCGGCCCGTTGGCGCGGCCAGGAACACCCTCTCCCCCGCCTGCTTCAAGAGCTGGATGATGGCGTTTAAGGTGGTGGTCTTGCCGGTGCCGGGGCCGCCGGTCAAAATGAGCACGCCCTGCTCCAAGGCGGCGCGGATAGCCTCCTTCTGCTTTTCGGCGTAGCGGATGTTCCTGCTCCGCTCGATGGCCTCGATCTGCCCGGCCGCGCCGGGAATGGCCCTGGGAGGCGTTTGCAGCATGGATTTCATCCGGGCGGCGATATATTTTTCGGAGGCGTACTGCTTTTCCAGAAACAGGAACTGCCGGCCGGAAAACTCGGTCTGGACAAGCCGGAGCCCCTGGCACAGGGTGTACACCGCGTCGCCGACAGTCTCCAACTCCACGCCCAAAAGCCGGGCCGCCGCCCTGCACAGCTTGTCCGCGGGCAGGCAGGTGTGGCCGTTGTTCAAATTGTGCCGCAGCACGTACAGCACCCCGGCCTGCACCCGTGCCCCGTCATCATGGGGCATTTCCATGGACTCCGCGATGGCGTCGGCGATCTCAAAGCTGATGTCCAGCCCCTCGCCGCAAAGGCAGTAGGGGCTCTCCTGGATGTAATTGACCGCGCCCTCGCCAAACCGCTTCCACACCAGCACGGTCTCCTCCGGCCGGACACCATAGGCCCCCAGAAAGGCCATCAGCTCCCGGATGCCGTAGACGCGCTTGAGCTCGCTGCTGATCTCCTTGGCCTTTTCCAGGGTGATGCCCTTGATCTGGCTCAGGCGCTCCGGCTCGTTTTCGATGACAGAAAGAGCCTTCTCGCCAAAGGCCTCCACAATGCGGCGGGCAGTGGCGGCGCCCACGCCCTTCACCGCCCCGGAGGAAAGGTACTTCAGCATGGCGGAAGTGGTGGCGGGGCGGGCCCGCTCAAAGGTCTCCGCCTTAAACTGGTCGCCAAAGGAGGGGTGACTGCTCCACGTGCCGTACACGTGCAGCTCCTCCCCCACGCTGACAAAGGGGAACGCCCCCACCACCGTCACGAGGTCATTGTTGGCAGCAAGCTCCAACACGGTATATTGATTTTTATCGTTGTGATACACCACGTTTTCCACCGTGCCGGAAAGCTCCAGCAGGGCGCTTTGATTTTCGGCCATGTTAACCTCCGAACGGATCTCTATTTCCCATCTGTTAAATTATACACCAAATCTTCCGTCTTGCAAGCTCTCAAACAGGGGTACCGAAGCGAAAGCAGGCGGCAAATTCTTTCTATCTCCCTGTCCCCGGCCCGGTCGAGGCAGATCACCTTGACCGGCCCCTTTACGTCCAGCCAGCGGATACGCTCCATGGCGGAACGCAGGACGCACTCACATTCCTCGGCACTTTCCGGCGACACCACCAGGGTGAGCTTGCCCTCCGTCAGGGGCTTTGACCACCAGAACATCAAAAGCCGGGCAAGCTCCGCCACGCCCAGGATCATCAAAACGACGCAGAACACGATAACCGCTATGTTCAAAAAATCACCTCCACTCCCTATCATATGGAGTGAAGGCGATTTTGTGTATTTTCCGCTTCGGCAAAACGGGAGAGAGCAGGAACCGTTGGCGACGCGCCAAATACCGGCTGCTGCTTACTCAACACAGCGGAGGAGCTCCTCCACCTTGTCGGTCTTTTCCCAGGGGACGTTCAGATCCTCCCTTCCCATATGGCCGTAGGCGGCCAACCGGCGGTACATGGGCCTGCGCAGGTCCAGCGCCTTGATGATGGCCGTGGGCCGCAGGTCGAATACCTTCTGCACGGCCTCAGAAAGCTTGTCGCTGACCTTGCCGGTACCGAAGGTATCCACCATAACGGAGACCGGGTGGGCCACGCCGATGGCGTAGGCAAGCTCGATCTCGCACTTTTTGGCCAGGCCTGCCGCCACGATGTTCTTTGCCACCCAGCGGGCCGCATAAGCCGCGGAGCGGTCAACCTTGGTGGGGTCCTTGCCGGAAAAACAGCCGCCCCCGTGCCGGCCATAGCCGCCATAGGTGTCCACGATGATCT
>CAZYLJ010000022.1:0-16317 GCA_964648555.1 uncultured Acutalibacter sp. | reverse complement strand
TTGGTGCGGGCGACAAGACTTGAACTTGCATGGTTGCCCACCAGAACCTAAATCTGGCGCGTCTGCCAATTCCGCCACGCCCGCGAAACATGACAATTATAAGCGATATGGGGGAAAATCGCAAGTACCAATTTTGTCCGAACGTGGCCGCTCCGCAGATCTGCCGCACGCGATCAATCGCCGCGAAACGAACGCTCCTCCCGCCCAATCCTTGTTTCGGCCGCCTATGTAGGCAGGCCAAAGCTGATGGAAAGCGCCTGGTTTACCTGCTGCATGGAGGTCTTATCCAGCCGCCCCATCTTTTCCTTCAGGCGGTGCTTGTCGATGGTGCGCACCTGCTCCAATAGGACCACCGAATCCTTCACAAGCCCGGTGTTCTCGGCGTTTACCTCGATGTGGGTGGGCAGGTTGGCCTTGTCGTGCTGGCTGGTGATGGCGGCGGCGATGACCGTGGGACTGAACTTGTTGCCTACATCGTTCTGCACGATGAGCACCGGCCGGACGCCGCCCTGCTCTGAGCCGACCACGGGGCTTAAGTCGGCGTAGTAGATGTCTCCGCGATGGACTATCACTGGAAAACTTCCTCTCGTAAGGATTTATTCCTATTTTTGCCTTGTTTGCAGGGATTTAATCAAACAGAATGAATTTTTCAGGCGGCGTCTTTGGGACATACCGTCTTGATTCATTTTATAGCCGTTCCCCGCTTTTGGTGACTGCCGGGGAAAGCAATGCCACACCGTCTTGCCGCCCAGCGGGAGAGGGATAACCGGCCGGGTCAAGGATTTTACAGATGGTTCCGGGGGATTTTACGAAATCCCCCTTTTATTTTTTTGATTTATATGATATAGTAAACGCTGGATTTCAAACGTGGCGCGCGGAAACGTGCCCGATTAAGCTTTGCATCTCAAATACAGCATAGAGAAAGGGAACGCGAAAATGAAACGTCTTCTTTGCTTGACAATGTCTCTGGCGCTGCTTTTGTGCGCTTTTGCCGGGTGTGAGACCGGCGGTTCTTCCGGCGGCGAGCTCAAGGTGGTGCGCATCAACAACAACGCCGAGCCCGACAGCCTGGACCCCTGGCAGTCCTCCGCCTCCGATACGGAGGCCATCTTTCACAACGTGTTCGAGGGCCTCTGCCTCTATGACGAGCATGGAGAACTGATTCCCGGCCTGGCCGAGGGCTGGGAGGTGACAGAGGACGGAGACTACATCTTCCACCTGCGGGAGGATGTGAAGTTCCACAATGGACAGGCCTTCACCTCCGATGACGCGATGTACACCTATGAAAGCCTGACCGGCTTGGGCGGGGAAGAGGCACTCAGCAGCAAGTTCAGCATGATCGAGAGCCTGGAGGCCCCGGACGACTACACCTTTATCGTCCACCTGAAATCGCCCTCCGCTTCCTTTTTGCCCTTAACCATCACGGCCATCCTGCCCCGGGGCTATGAGGACCAGGCCAGCCACCCGGTGGGTACCGGCCCTTTCACCTTTGTAGAGTACACCCCTTCTCAGCGGGTGGTGCTGGAAAAGAACCCCGACTACTACCGCAGGGATTCCGACGGAAACGATCTGGTGAAGATCGACCGGGTGGAGATCTACATCATGGACGATGCCACGGCGGTGGTGTCCGCTTTGCGCTCCGGCCAGCTGGACATAGCCACCATGCTGGAGGCCGATGACGCCAAGACCCTGGAAAACGAGTACACTATCTACAGCTCCCCCCAGAACATGGTGCAGGCCCTGTTCCTGAACAACAGCGTCGCTCCCTTTGACGATGTGCGGGTGCGGCAGGCCGTGTGCTACGCCATCGACCGGGATCAGGTGGTAAAGGGCGCTTTCGGCGGCCAGGCCACCAAGGTATACAGCAATTTCAGCCCCATCATGACCCAGTATTACAACGAGGAGCTGGAAGGCTCCTACGACAGGGATCTGGACAAGGCAAGGGAGCTTTTGAAGGAGGCCGGGTATGAAAATGGCTTCGAGATGACCATTACGGTGCCGGCGCTCTATCAGCCCCACATCGACACAGCCCAGATTCTTGCCGAGCAGCTGGAGGAGGTGGGCATTACCGCCAGGATCGAGACTATGGAGTGGGCCACCTGGCTGGAAAAGGTCTACGGCGGCGAGGGGAAAAACTACACCTCCACCGTGGTGGGGCTTTCCGGCAAGCTGGACCCCGACGCGGTGCTGGGAAGGTTCCAGACGGGCTACAGCAGGAACTTCTACGGCTTCTCCAACGCGGAGTACGACCAGCTCATCGAGGACGCCAGGGTGGAGCTGGACGATGAAAAGCGCGCCCAGGAGTACAAGCGCTGCCAGGAAATTTTGACGGAAGAGGCCGTGGCAGCCTTCCTGACGGACCCCAGCCTGAACGTCGCCAGCCGGAAGGACCTGAAGGGCTTTACCTTCTACCCCGTAACTTTTTACGATTTCTCAAAGCTCTATTACGAATGATCCGGCATCTGGAAAGGAGGCGCCCGCCATGTCTTACTATGTCCGCAAGCTGGCGGGCTTTCTTGTCACGCTGGCGCTTGTTTCCCTGCTGACCTTCGCTGTGTTCCAAATACTGCCCGGCGATCCGGCCACCGTCATCCTTGGGGTGGACGCGGACCCGGTGCAGCTTGCTCAGCTGCGGGAGACCCTGGGTACCGACCGGCCCCTGCCGGAGCGGTTCTTCACCTGGATCACCGGCGTCCTGCGCGGGGATCTGGGCATCTCTTACCGCTACCACCAGCCGGTCTCCCAGCTTATCGCCGGGGGGCTTTCCGTCACGGTGACGCTGGCGGTGTTTTCCCTGCTGCTCACGGCGCTCATTGGTCTGCCGGTGGGCATTTGGCTTGCCCGCCACGATGGAAAGCCCTACACCGCGCCGGTGTCCTTCCTGTCCCAGCTGGGGCTTTCAGTGCCGGTGTTCTGCGTCAGCATTTTGCTGATCAGCGTGTTTTCTGTGAAATTGAACTGGTTGCCATCTATGGGCTATGTGCCCTGGAGCCAGAGCCCCATAGGGTGCCTGAAGAGCCTTTTGCTGCCCGCCATTGCCATTGCCTTTGGTTCCGCGGCGGTGCTCATCCGCTATGTGCGCTCCAGCGTTTCTCATCAGATGGGGGAGGACTATGTGCGCACCGCCCGCAGCAAGGGCGTGCCCTCCGGGCTGATCCTGCGCCGCCATGTGCTGCGCAACTCCCTCATTCCGGTGCTCACTGTGTTCGGCATGACCGTGGCGGATACGCTGGGCGGCAGCATCATCGTTGAGAACGTGTTTTCCCTGCCGGGCATCGGCAAGCTCATCGCCACCTCCATCTCCACCAGGGATCTGCCCCTCATTCAGGGGCTGACCCTGTACCTGGCGGTCATCGTGGTGGCGTGCAACTTCGCGGTGGATATCCTGTATTCCGTCATCGATCCCCGCATCCGCCGGAAGTAGGGAGGGGAGCATATGAGATTTTCTGAGATTTTGAGAGGGTGCCTGCGGAAAAAGAGCTTCCTTGTGGGGGCCGTCATGGTGGGAGTGATGCTCCTTTTGATGGTTGTGGGCTTTTTCTGGATGCCCTGTGACCCCACCGCTATGGACACCGACCACCCATTCCAGTTCTTTTCCCTTTCCCACCCCCTGGGCACCGACCAGTTCGGCCGGGATATCCTCAGCCGCATTATGGAGGGCGCCCGGTTCTCCTTCCTTGTAGGGGCGCTTTCGGTGGCCTTTGGCCTGACGATTGGCGGGCTTATCGGCGCGGTCTCCGGCTATTATGGCGGCAAGGTGGACGAGGTCATCATGAAGCTCATTGACGTGCAGATGGCCTTCCCCGGCATCCTGCTGGCGCTGATGCTCATTGCCGTATTCGGTACGGGGCTGGAAAACACCATATTGGCCCTGGGTATCATGTCGATCCCCCGGTTTGCCCGCATTACCCGCAGCGGCTTCATCCGCTGCCGGGACGCGGAGTTCATCCAGGCGGCCAGGGCCAGGGGGGCGGGAGATGGCCGCATCATTTTCTTCCACATCCTGCCCCATGTGGCCCCCGACCTGATCGTCACCTGCTCGTTGGGCTTTGCCGGTTCTGTCATGAGCGAGGCGGGACTGAGCTACCTGGGCCTGGGCATCCAGCCGCCCACCCCCAGCTTCGGCAAGATGCTCAGCGAGGCCCAGGGGGCCATTCTGCAGGCCGGCTGGTATGTGCTGGTACCGGCGGCGGCCATCACTCTGTTGGTGATGGGCTTTAATCTGATGGGCGACGGCCTGCGGGAGGTGATCGGCCATGACGAATGAACCCTTGCTTGTCGCGGAAGACCTGACGGTGGATTATTCCGTGCAGGGGAAGACGCTGCGGGCTGTGTCCGGGGTGAGCTTTTCCGTGGCCCCCGGCGAGATGGTGGGCCTGGTGGGAGAGTCCGGCTGCGGAAAGACCGCCGTTGCCCTGAGCGTCATGGGGCTCCAGGCGGAAAACGCGAAAATTGGCGGCAAGGTGCTGTTTCAGAGGCGCTCCCTTCTAAACCTGCGGGAGGAGGAGTGGAACGCCCTGCGGGGGAAAGAGCTTTCCATGATCTTCCAGGAGCCCATGACCGCCCTGAACCCTTTGATGCCGGTAGGCAGACAGGTGGCGGAGACAGCCTTTTCCCACGGGGCAAGCCGGGAAGAGGCAAAAGCCCGGGCGCTGGAGAGCATGGCCCAGGTGGGCCTGCCGGACCCGGAGCGGCTGTATGGGGAATACCCCCATCGGCTTTCCGGGGGCCAGCGGCAGCGCGTGATGATCGCTATGGCGCTGATCGACCGGCCGGCGCTGCTCATTGCCGATGAGCCCACCACCGCCCTGGACGTGACCATCCAGGCCCAGATCATGGCGCTTCTGCGAAAGCTCAACCGCGAGATGGGCACGGCGGTGCTGCTCATTTCCCACGATCTGGAGACCGTCCGGAATCTTTGCGGACGGGTAGCCGTCATGTATGCCGGGCACATCGTGGAAAGCGGTCCGACGGAGCAGGTCCTTTCCCACCCCGGCCACCCCTATACCAAGGGGCTTTTAAGCTCCATGCCCTCTTTGGAAAATCGGGGCAGGCGGCTGCGGCCCATTCCGGGCACGGTGCCCTCTCTGCCGGACAGAGCCGAAACGGGCTGCCCCTTCTACGGCCGGTGCGAGCGGCGAGCTGAGCGCTGCCGGACGGGCACGCCGCCGGTTTGTCGGCGGGAGGGCCACCTGGTCCGCTGTTTTGAGGAGGAGGTTTGAAAATGTCAGAGGAGCCCCTTTTGAAAGCGGAACAGCTGCGAAAAGAGTACCGGCAGGGCGGGAACACCGTTTTGGCGGTGGACGATATCGACCTGGAGATACGGCGGGGAGAGGTCTTCGGCCTGGTGGGGGAATCCGGCTGCGGGAAAACCACCCTGGCCCACATGCTCACCGGGCTTTTGGAGCCCACCGCCGGCAGAATATTTTTTGACGGCGAGGACGTGACCCGCGTCACAAAAAGGCGGCGGCTGCAGCTTTGCCGCAGGATGCAGATCGTGTTCCAGGATCCCTATGCCTCCATCGACACGGGCAAGACCGTGGGCTGGCTTTTGGAGGAGCCCCTGGCTATCCATAAGCTGGGGGATAAGGCCCAGCGCAGGAGGAAGGCTGTTGAAATGCTGGAGGCTGTGGGGCTGGATGAAGCCTTCCTGTCCCGGTGGCCGGACGAGCTTTCCGGGGGACAACGGCAGCGGGTGGCCATTGCCCTGGCGTTGATTTTGGAGCCGGAGTTCGTGGTGTGTGACGAACCTGTCTCCGCGCTGGATGTTTCCATCCAGGCACAGGTGCTGAACCTCCTGCTGGATCTGCGCAAGGAGCGGGAGCTGACGTACCTGTTCATTTCCCATGACCTGAACGTGGTGTCCTACCTTTCCGACAGGGTGGGGGTCATGTATCTGGGAAGCCTGGTGGAGCTGGGGAGCGCGGAGGAGGTGGCGTCCTCGCCCCTGCACCCCTACACCGCGGCGTTGTTTTCTTCCTCCCAGCTCTTGCCCGGCGACCCGCCCAGTCCGGCGGATCCGCCCGGCGGGTGCCCCTTCCACACCAGGTGCCCCCGGGCACAGGAGCGCTGCAAAACGGAAAAACCGCCCCTCCGCCAAATGGGGGAAGGACGGCTTTGCGCCTGTCATTATGTAAAAAACCTCAATAAATTATAACACCTTAGATAAAAAATCTTTGAGCCGTGGGTTCCGGGGGTCTGTGAAAAAGGCCTCCGGTTCGTTTTCCTCGGCGATCTGCCCCTCGTCCATGAAGAGCACCCGTGTAGCCACGCTGCGGGCAAAGCCCATCTCGTGGGTGACCACCATCATGGTCATGCCGTCCTCGGCAAGCTCCCTCATAATTTCCAGCACCTCGCCCACCATTTCGGGGTCAAGGGCGCTGGTGGGCTCGTCGAACAGCATCACGTCCGGGTTCATGGCCAGCGCCCGGGCAATGGCCACCCGTTGCTGCTGCCCGCCGGAAAGCTGCTTGGGGTAGGCGTCGGCCTTGTCCGGCAGGCCTACGCGCTTTAAGAGCTCTTCCGCCTTGTCGTTGGCCTCAGCCTTTGTCATCAGCTTCAATTTTACCGGGGCCAGGGTGATGTTCTCCCGCACAGAAAGGTGGGGGAACAGGTTGAACTGCTGGAACACCATGCCCATTCTGGTGCGCAGCCTGTTGATGTCTGTTTTTGGGTCCGTGACGTCCACGCCCTCAAAGGTGATGACGCCGCCGGTGGGCTGCTCCAACAGGTTCAGGCACCGAAGAAAGGTGGATTTGCCGGAACCGGAGGGGCCGATGACAGCTACCTTTTCCCCTTTGCTGATGTGGGTGGTAACGCCCTTTAATACCAGATGGTCCCCAAACTGCTTTTGCAGGTCCTTAACGTCGATCACTGGCCCTCAGCCTCCTTTCCAGCAAAGAGAGCAGGCCTGTAAGGCCCAGCACCATAATAAGGTAAATGGCCGCGATGGAAAGGTAGGGCATATAGGGGGCATAGGTACGGCTCTGCACCACCATAGCGCCCTTGGTCAGATCCATCAGACCGATGAAGCTGCACACAGAGGTCTCTTTCAAAAGAGTGATGAGCTCGTTGCCCAAAGCCGGCAGGATGTTCTTCACCGCCTGGGGGATGACGATGAGCCCCATAGTCTGGGCGTAGGAAAGGCCTAAAGAGCGCCCGGCCTCTGACTGGCCCTTGTCGATGGACATGATGCCGGAGCGGACGATCTCCGCCACATAAGCGCCGGAGTTGATGCCAAAGGACAGGGATGCTACCCACACGGCGGCGTCATCCTTGGCGGAGCGGAAAATGATGAACCACATGATCAGCAGCTGCACCGTGGTGGGCGTGCCCCGGATGACCGTCAGATACACCTTGCAAACGGCGTTCAAGACGCCCAGCACCACGCGGCCCAAGCCCCGTTTTCCTTTCCGCTGGGAATCATGGGCAGAGCGAATCACCGCTACCGCCACGCCGATGGCCACGCCCAGCAGCAGAGCCAGCACCGTCACCTCCAGCGTGACGATCACGCCTTTCGCAAAATACTGCCATCGGTCATCCTGTATAAATGTCTGATAGAACTGCTCCCGGAACCATTCCATTTCCGTCACTCCCCGGTATTTTCATAAAGATCTTGGAACTCTGTTCCACACCCCACGACCTTTACGAATTACTCCGCGGTGATGTACTTGTCAATGATCTGCTGAACCGTGCCGTCGGCGATGAGCTCACCCAGGGCCGCGTCCACCTTTTCAAGGAGCTCCGTATTGTCCTTTGCAATGGCGATGGCGTACTCCTCCGCGGTAAACTCGGTGTCGAGGATCTTCAGGCCCTCGTTGGCCGCCACGAAAGCTTTGGCGGGCTCATTGTCGATGACCACGCAGTCAACCTTGCCGGCAAGCAGTGCCATGATGGCGTCGGAGCCCTTGGTGTAGCCGGTGACGTTTTCCTCACCGTAGCCGCCGTCTTCAGGGGTGGCAGAGCAGTATAACCAGCCGGTGGTGCCCTGCTGGCAGCCGATCTTCTTGCCCTCCAGGTCGTCGATCGAGGCAATGTCGGAATCCTCCGGCACGATGACCACCTGAATGCCGGTGGCGTAGGGCTGGGTGAAATTCACGTTCTTCTTGCGGTCCTCGGTGACGGTTATGCCGGCCATGCCCATATCGGCCTTGCCGCTTTGCACGGCGTTGATGATGGCGTCAAACTCCATGTCGGAGATCTTGAACTCCATGCCCAGCTTGTCGGCGATGGCCTTGCCCACCTCGGCGTCGATGCCAACGATCTGGCCATTCTCATCGTAATACTCATAGGGCTCGAAGAAGGCCTCGGTGGCCATGACCAAAGTGTTGCCGTCGGCAGAAGCCGATTCGACGGAGGAGGTGTCCCCCGTGCCGGCAGTGGAAGAGGTGTTCCCGGAGGAGTTGTTGCCGCAGCCGGCAAAGGCGGCGACGAGCATCAAAACAGCTAACAGAAGCGCAACAGTCTTTTTCATAGAAGGGTCTCTCCTTTTTTTGTTTTCATTTTCGCTGTGCAATGTATATTATACACCAGATTATTCAATTTTCAAGTGGCAAAATGGCAAATATAAGAAAAAATAAGCATATGTTTTGAATAAACATGCACAAAATAGAGCAAATGCTGCCTGTGGGCTTTCAGGGGCGGTGAATATTTCGCGGCGTTTTTAGAGATACTCCGTAAAAGAAAACGGAGTGTCTCTCCGTTTTATCTTGTTTTGAAGGAGCCAAACGTCTATGAAACACACTGTAAAGGCCGCGGCGGCGCTGGCCCTTTGCCTTTGGTTAATTTCTTCCCTGCTTGCCGGGTGCGGCGGCGGGGGCGGCAATAAAGCGGGCGCCGTCTATTATCTCAATTTTAAGCCGGAGGCCGACTCTGCCTGGCAGGAGCTGGCAAAGACCTACAGGGAGCAGACCGGCGTGGATGTGAAGGTGGTCACCGCCGCCTCCGGCGAGTACACCACGACCCTCACCGCGGAAATGGCCAAGTCCGCCGCGCCGACACTGTTCCAGTGCGGCAATGAGCAGGGCCTGCGTGACTGGGGCGATTACTGCCTGGACCTGCAGGACACGGAGATCTGCGAAGAACTGACCACCGACGACTTCAACCTGAAGGACAGCTCCGGCGCGGTAAAGGCCATCGGCTACTGCTATGAGTGCTTTGGCATTATCGTCAATAAAGCGCTGCTCCGTGAAGCGGGCTACAGTGTGGAGGAGATCAACGACTTTGATTCCCTCAAGGCCGTGGCGGAGGATATCCACGCCCGGGCGGAGGAGCTGGGCTTCGACGCTTTTTCCTCCCCCGGGCTGGACGATTCCTCCTCCTGGCGGTTCTCCGGCCATCTTGTGAACATGCCCCTTTTCTATGAGTTCAGGGATGACGGTGTGGAAAGCCAGCCCGCCACCGTCACCGGGGCGTATTTGGACAATTTCAGGCAGGTTTGGGATCTGTACGTGGAAAACTGTTCCACCGCTCCTACCCGGCTTTCCACCTCTACCGGCGATGAGTCTGAGGCGGAGTTCGGCATGGGCCGGGCGGTGTTTTACCAGAACGGCTCCTGGGAATGGGCCAATCTGACGGACCCGGAGAAATTCGGCATGGATCCCGGCGACCTGACCATGATCCCCATCTATTGCGGCGTAGAGGGGGAGGAGAAGGCCGGCCTTTGCAGCGGCACGGAAAACTGCTGGGCGGTCAACGCCAAGGCCGGCGAGGAGGACCAAAAGGCCACCCTGGATTTCATGAAATGGGTGGTCACCTCCGAAGAGGGCACATCCATGATGGCGGAGCAGTTCGGGCCCATCCCGTTTAAGAACGCCAAGGAGCCGGAAAACAAATTCTTCGCCGCCGCCAACGAGTATATCAGCAGGGGCAATTACACTGTTACCTGGGACTTTAGCCGGACGCCCAACGTCAACGACTGGCGGGCGGGCTTTACCTCCGCTCTGACGGCCTACACCGCTGGCTCCGGCGACTGGGCCGCCGTGAAAGACGCCTTTGTGGCGGGCTGGAGCCGGCAGTACCAGCGGCAGAACGGATAAGAAGGGAGACGCTATGAGCAAAACCGACACAAGGGCGGGCAACAGCACGCTCATCCGCAGATCCATCCGGCGGTGGGCTCCTCTGTTTCTGGCGCCAACGTTTCTCTGCTTTAGCATTGGGTTTATCTGGCCGTTTTTACAGGGCATTTACCTTTCCTTCTGCAAATTCATGACGCCGGGCGACGCCCAGTGGGTGGGGATGGACAACTACCTCAAGTCCTTCGAAGATCCGGCCTTTCAACGCTCCTTCTGGAACACGGCGGGCTTTGCGGCGGTGTCTGTCGTTTTCATCAACCTGGCCGCCTTTGCCATCGCCTACGCCCTGACCCAGAAAATGCGGGGAACGAACCTGTTCCGCACGGTGTTTTTCATGCCGAACCTGATCGGCGGCGTGGTGCTGGGCTATATCTGGTCCATGATCTTCGGCGGCATCCTGAAAGCCTACGGCACCTATCTTACCGCCGACCCGGCCTACGGCTTCTGGGGGCTGGTCATTTTGACGGCCTGGCAGCAGATCGGCTATATGATGATCATTTACGTGGCGGGCTTGCAGGCCGTGCCGGAGGACATGCTGGAGGCGGCCAGGATCGACGGGGCCAACGGCCGGCAGAGCCTTCTGCACGTGACGCTGCCCAACGTCATGCCCGCCGTGACCATCTGCACCTTTCTGACGCTGACCAACTCCTTCAAGCTTTTTGACCAGAATCTGTCCCTGACCGGCGGCGACCCCATCACCACCCTTTCCACCGGCCAGCAGATCAAGACCACAGAGCTTCTGGCCCTGAATATCTATTCCACCTACAATATTGGCAGGGATTACCACGGCGTGGCCCAGGCAAAGGCGGTGCTGTTTTTCCTGCTGGTGGCGGCGCTGGCCCTTTTGCAGCTGCGGGCCACGCGGTCTAAGGAGGTGCAGCAGTGAATAAAACGGAAAAGCCTTCCCCCTGGGGCACGGCGCTGACCTGCCTTTTTGCCCTGCTCAGTATCCTGTGGCTCCTGCCCATCGCATTGGTGCTGCTCAATTCCCTCAAGGGGAATTCCTATGTGAACCTGGAGCCCTTCGCCTTTCCCACTGCGGAGTCCTTCGTGGGGGCGGCAAACTATGAGAAGGGGCTCACCTTCGGCAATTATCCCTTCTTAAAGTCGATCCTATACAGCTTTGTCATCACCGTGCTTTCCGTGGGGCTGATCCTGCTGTGCACCTCCATGACGGCCTGGTACATCGCCAGGGTGGACAGCCTGTTTTCCAGGTTCTTTTACTATCTGTGCCTGTTCTCCATGATCGTCCCCTTTCAGATGGTAATGTTCACCCTGACCTTTACCGCCGACCGCCTGGGGCTGAACACCCCCTACACCATCCCCATCATCTATCTGGGCTTTGGGGCAGGGCTGGCGATTTTCCTGTTCGCGGGATTCGTCAAGGGCCTGCCGCTGGAGATCGAGGAGGCCGCCGCCATCGACGGCTGCGGGGCGGTGCGCACTTTCTATTGGGTGGTGTTGCCCATGTTAAAGCCCACCATGATCTCCGTGGGTATTTTGGAGACCATGTGGGTATGGAACGACTACCTGCTGCCCTATCTCATCCTTGACCGCACCGAATATATGACCATCCCGATCCATGTGCAGTATCTGCGGGGCAGCTATGGCGCGGTGGATCTGGGTGCCACTATGGCGGTCATCATGCTGAGCATCCTCCCTGTCATCGTGCTGTATAGCTTTAGCCAGAAGCACATCATCAGGGGCGTGGCGACTGGTGCTGTCAAGGGGTGAGGCTGCCACACAAAAGCTCATACACCCCTTGAATTTTCGTGCAAACCAGCCCGCTTCCCTTGACTTCCGATTCCCGGTAGATTACAATTACAATTAAAGGGGGAGTGGTCTTTTCGCTTCCCCCAAAAATTGGAAAGGGCGTAGAATATTGTGGAAAAAATGCTGCAGCTGATGGACGAGGGCCGAAAAGAAAACTGTTACGCGAGAGGGAATTATAAGGATGACATCTTGTACGCCATCTTCCATTACCTGGAGCTTCGCGGGCTGTTCGGCTTTGGCCGGTCCTCCGTGAAAGACGGCCTTGCGGACCGCCTGCTGGAAAAGGGGAAGATCACCAGTGAGCAGGCCGAGGAGTGCCAAAAGGGCTATCAGGAGCTTGCCCAGCGGATAGAGGGCATGGACGACTGGCCCCTGCAGAAGATTTACGGCGAGGCCCAGGCTGTGCGCAGGCGTGCTTTCGGCGTGGATGTCATGGAAAGCGACAAGCTGGAGCGGCTTTCCACAAAGCCCCAAACGGCCCCGGAGGACGGGCTGTGGCAGAAGGAAAAGAAAACCTCCCTGATAAGGGAAAAGAAAGCGGCGCTCTTTGCCCTGTGCGACCCCGCCTGGGCCGGGGAGCTCCTCTCCGACGTAAAGGCGGCGCTGGAACACGGCACGGCCGCCTATCTGGCGGTCTCCACCGCGCCCGGCGGAAGCCTCTTTGCGCGGGAAACGCTGGAAGGCCTGTTAAAGGGCGCCGGTATCGACAGTGGGAAGGTCTGCTTTGTTTCGGCGGAAGAGCCCTGGGGCGATTTTTCCGTGACCTCCGTCCATTGGGACGAAAGCCTTGCCAGGGCTGCAGCGGCGGGAGAAGCCGCCCTCATCGTATACGGTGAGACGGGCTTTTTGCAGTGTATTGGCCTCAACCTGGATTCCTTTGTCTGCGGCACGCCCACCGGCTTTATCACCCAGGCTATGGTAAACCAGATTGAGCAGGAAAAAGCGTGCCAGGTGTTCGTGCCCGCCCATTTTGACATCAGCCGCACCGTGCGCCTTTCCGAGCGCACCAGGCTTTCCTACTGGCAGTTGGGCCGCCTGTGGCAGGCTTACGGCGACACGATCTACAGCAAGAGCGTGAAAGAGCTTTACATACAGTATCCACAGTACTTCCTGAACGTCTACGAAAACGGCCCCGACTGCCCGGAGGCCAAAGAGGACTATCCCATCCGGGTGCGCTGGCCCGAGGACACGGAAAACAAGACCGAGGACGAGATCATCGGAGAGTTCCTCAGTCTGAAGGACAAAAGCGTCAAGGACTTTGTTAAGAGCCAGGAAGGGCTCTCCTACGTGACAAAATATTTTGACGAAGGCTATCAGGAGCAGCCCGTGCCCTGGTACAGCCCGGAACAGCAGAAGGGGATTCTTGTACAGGGCATCACCGTGCACCGGGCGAAAAAGTCAAAGGTGCTGCAAAGCATCCGGGGCGAGACCATCCGGGAGCGGGTCAAGGAGGAAGGCGTCAAGGACGGTGTGCGGTATTACACCAACTTTCTGTTCTTCTTCACGCCCAGCCTGGTGCGCCGCTATAACGACCTGCGGGCCGACAGGCCGGAGGAGCAGCTGCCGGAGGGCCGCACCCACCTGGATTATTTGCTGGAAAAAACGGCGGCGGGGCGAAAGGAGTCCTTCCCCCTGTTTGACAAGGCCGCTATGGCCCTGAAAGACGACGGCAGCTTCCTGTTTTTCCGGTTCCGGCTGGGAGCGGGCAAGGTCACCGTGGGCGGCCATGAGATCGCCTGGGAAGCCAAGGACGTGGACCCGGAGGCCGAAGAGCGCCCTGTGGTGCTGTACACTCCCCACGGCACGGTGAAGGACGGTGCCGAGGAGACCTGGAGCTACAGGAAAATCGTGGGCGAGGGCAGGGTGAATCTGATTTTTATCCAGGACGAGCTGACCTGCGTGAGAAAGGGCGGCGTGGTGCAGCCCAGCGTGGGTGTGGTGGTGTCTCTGGATGAGAAGAAGGGGGAGGAGTTCCTCACCGCTTTGAAGCTGACCCCCGGCGAGCGCGGCTACTGCGACTGCAGGGGGTTGAAGGTAAGCATAGAGCTCCAGCACCCCTCCACCGTGCCGAAAGAGGACTGGGATCATGTGCTGTGGTCTTACGGCGGCGGCCTTAGCCTCATCTCCGACGGCCACGACCTCTATGAAAACGGCGAGGCGGGCGCTATCGCCCATATGACCGAGGAGGGATGGATGTCGCCCATGTCACGGCAGACCCAGGAAAGCGAGGTACACAAGCTGGATAAGCACCCCCGCACCGCCGTGGGCGTCACCGAAAGCGGCGACTTCTTCGTGCTGGTCTATTCCGGCAGGGTGCCCTGCTCCTCCGGCGCGGACTACGCCGAGATGTGCACCATCGCCCACAAGATGGTGCCGAATATCCGCAGTATGATGAACGTGGACGGCGGCGCGTCCTCCGTGATGGGCCTTGACATTGGCGGCAGCTTTATGGAGATCAGCTATCCCTCCACCACCGGGGGCAACGCCGCCGGTATGGCCCGGCCGATCTACAGCACACTGCGTCTGGAGCAGTGAGAAAAGAGGAATGGAATTATGATAAAATTTGGAACAGGCGGTTGGCGCGCCATTATCGGCGATGAATTTACAAAGGCGAATATCCGTATCCTGGCAAAGGCTATGGCCGATAAGATCAACGCCGAGGGCCTGGGGAGCAAGGGCGTCGTTATCGGGTACGACAGGCGTTTCCTCTCCAAGGAGACAGTCATGTGGATCTGCGAGGTGCTGGCGGCGGAGGGTATCTCCTGCCATTTCGTGAACCGCTCGGTGCCCACGCCGCTCATCATGTACTATGTGATGAAGCACGACTACCCCTACGGCATGATGGTGACCGCCAGCCACAACCCGTCGCTGTATAACGGCGTAAAGGTGTTCACCGCCGGGGGCCGGGACGCCAATGAGCAGCAGACCGCCGACATCGAACGGTACATCGCCGCGGTAGACCCGGAAAGCATTCCCTGCCTGCCCTATGAGAAAGCGGTGGAAACGGGGCTCGTGCGGGAATTTTACCCCATGAACGAGTATATCGACGATATCATGTCCAAGGTGGATATCGAGGCCATCAAGCGGGCGAGGCCCCGCATCGTGCTGGACCCCATGTACGGCGTCAGCGAGGCGGCCCTGGGCACCATCCTCATTTCCGCCCGGTGCGACCTGAGCGTCATCCATCAGGAGCACGATACACTGTTCGGCGGCAAGATGCCCGCCCCCGGCGTTGACACCCTGGGCATGCTGCGCACCTGCGTGCTGGAGAAGCACTGCGACCTGGGCATTGCCACAGACGGCGACGCCGACCGCCTTGGCGTCATTGACGACAAGGGCAATTATCTGACGGCCAACGACATCATGGTGCTGCTGTTCTGGTATCTGGTGAAATACAAGAAATGGCGGGGGCCCGTGGTGCGCAACCTGGCCACCACCCACCGGCTGGACGCCATTGCGGAAAAGTATGGTGAAAAGTGTTACGAGGTGCCCGTGGGCTTCAAATATGTTTCCGCCAAGATGGCGGAGACCGGTGCCATTTTGGGCGGCGAGTCCTCCGGCGGCCTGACGGTCATGGGGCACATCAACGGCAAGGACGGCGTGTATGCCGCCTCGCTGCTCATCGAGATGGTGTCTGTCACCGGAAAAAAGCTGTCCGTCCTGATGAAAGAGGTGGACAGGGAGTGCGGCGTGCGCTATACGGAAGAAAACGCCTGCCGCATGTCGGAGGAAAAGAAGGAGGAAGTCAAGCGCCGGGTGTTTGCGCAAAAGGAGCTGCCGGATCTTTCCCAGTATCCGGTGGAGAGGATCTCCTACATGGACGGCCTGAAGGTGTATTTTCAAGACGGCGGGTGGCTGGTGTTCCGATTCTCCGGCACCGAGCCCCTGCTGCGGGTGTTCAGTGAAATGCCCACCCGGCAGAAGGCGAAGGATATTTGCCTTCTGTTCGAGGAGCATTTCGGCGTTGGGCCGTAAGAAAAAAAGCCGAAGGTGTGCGCGGGTGTGCATACTACATTGGCAGGAGAATCCGGCATTATCACCGACACACCTGAATGTGCAAATCTGAATGGTTCCAATCACTATACATACAGGAGGAAAGAGTATGGAAGCCAAAAACTATGAAACCGTTGACGGGGTGGAAAAGCTGGAAGCGGCTATCCGGCGCGTCAGAGAAGCCCAGAGGATCTACGCCACCTATACGCAGGAGCAGGTGGATAAAATCTTCCTGGCAGCGGCCTCAGCCGCCAACAAGCAGCGCATCGCGCTGGCAAAGCTGGCCGTGGAAGAGACCGGTATGGGCATTGTAGAGGACAAGGTCATCAAGAACCACTACGCCTCTGAATACATATACAATGCGTACAAGGACGTCAAGACCTGCGGCGTCATCGAGGAGGATAAGGCCTACGGCATCCGCAAGGTGGCCGAGCCCATTGGCGTCATAGCCGCGGTCATCCCCACCACCAACCCCCCC
>CAZYLJ010000021.1:14763-16899 GCA_964648555.1 uncultured Acutalibacter sp. | reverse complement strand
CGGGCATCCAGCAGCATTTGCGCAAGTGCCCCCAGGTCAAGTCCTTCCGCCTTGGAACATATGGAGAGGGCGAGAACGGCGTCACTATTGTGGAATTGAAGTGACCCCGTGACGCCGCACGCGCGTCACTATCGTGGAATTGAAATGACCCCGTGACGCCGCACACGCGTCACTATTGTGGAATTAAAGTGATCCCGTGACGCACCGACAGGATAGATAGGAAAACGAAAAAAGTCAGCATATTTTTGTTGACTTTTTTCGTTTGCGCATATATAATAATACCCTGCGGTCCGGCGGCTTGTTACCGGCCGTTCCGGCGCCGCATACCTATTTTGGGGATAGACCCCCGGGGGAATTTTCCTCCGGGGCCTTGCGGCGTCCCCAAAAAAAGAGAGGGCGGGTATCTTTATCGCGGCGGAGCCCGTCCGGCAGCCGGCGGTCATATATCCGTGAAATGACCGCATTTTGCGAAAGGAGTATCAAATGATCGAAGTCAGCCATTTGTGCAAGACCTTCCGGGTGGCAAAGCGTGACGCCGGGTTTTCCAAGGCGGTCAGGGCGCTGTTTCACCGGGAGTACACGGAGATCCACGCGCTGCGGGATGTTTCCTTTTCCATCAAAGAGGGGGAGATGGTGGGCTACATCGGCCCAAACGGCGCGGGGAAGAGCAGCACCATCAAGATCTTGAGCGGCATTTTGACCCCCGACAGCGGCGAGTGCGTCATCAATGGCCGGGTGCCCTGGAAGGAGAGGGCTCAGCATGTAAAGGATATCGGCGTGGTGTTCGGCCAGCGCAGTCAGCTCTGGTGGGATGTGCCGGTCATCGATTCCTTTGAGCTGTTAAAGGACATCTACACCGTGCCGGAGGAGACCTACCGCAAAAACCTTTCCGAGCTGACCGAGCTTCTCAGCCTTTCCGAGCTTCTGCGCACCCCCACCCGGCAGCTTTCTCTGGGCCAGCGGATGCGCTGTGAGATTGCGGCGTCGCTGCTGCACAGCCCGAAGATACTCTTTTTGGACGAGCCCACCATCGGCCTGGACGCCGTGTCAAAGCTGGCCGTGCGGGACTTTATCAAGGCCCAGAACAGGGAGCACAAGACCACTGTTATCCTGACCACCCACGACATGCAGGACATCGAGGCGCTGGCAAGCCGCGTCATCCTCATCGGCAAGGGGGAGATTTTGCTGGACGGTACTCTTGCCGACATCACTGACCGGCAGGGCGACGCCTCCTCCATCGACGAGGCCGTGGCCCAGATGTACCGTGACCTGCACATTGAGTAAGGGGTGCGAAATGAAAAAGTATTTTTCCTTCTTTCGCCTGCGCTTTGCCATGAGCTTGCAATACCGCACGGCGGCCCTGGCCGGGCTTGTGACCCAGTTCGTCTGGGGCGGCATGCTGATTTTGGCCTTTGCCGCCTTTTACCGCTCCGATCCTTCCGCTTTCCCCATGACCTTGCAGGCCACGGCCAGCTACATCTGGCTCCAACAGGCGTTTCTCATGCTGTTTCAGCCCTGGGCCTTCGACGGTGATATCATAGACTCCATCCAGTCCGGCGCCGTGGGGTACGAGCTTTGCCGCCCTTTGAGCGTCTATAATATGTGGTTTACCCGCACCGTGGCCGGCAGAAGCTCCACCGCTTTGCTGCGGTGTTGGCCGGTCCTGATTTTCGCGGCGCTGCTGCCTGCCCCCTACGGGCTTGCCGCCCCGGCCAGTATTTCCGCTCTGCTGTGGGCGGTGCTTTCCGCCCTGCTGGGCACGCTGGTGGCCGCGTCTCTGTGTATGCTGATGTATCTCTGCAATTTCTACACGGTCAATTCCTCCGGGGTGCGCATTGTGGCCGCCACGCTGACGGATTTCCTCCAGGGCTCCGTCATTCCCCTGCCCTTCATGCCGGACGGCTTCCGGGCCGTGGTGGAGCTGCTGCCCTTTGCCTCCACGGTGAACGCCCCTTTGCGCATCTACTCCGGGGACATCGCCGGGACATACCTCCTTCGCACCGTGGCCCTGCAGCTCTTCTGGCTTGTGGCCCTCGTGGCCCTTGGCAAGGCAATCGAGCGCAAGGCCATGAAGAAAACTTTGGTGTTAGGCGGTTAAAAGCTTATCTCGCTCTGCTCGATAACCTTTCGGAAGAA
>CAZYLJ010000021.1:5077-14663 GCA_964648555.1 uncultured Acutalibacter sp. | reverse complement strand
TACTGTTCAGCCCGCTAACCGGGCTTCCGCTTTGCTTTGCAAAGCCGTATTCTTCACCCTGGTTTTAGAAGGTTAAAAGCTTACCTCGCTCTGCTCGATAACCTTTCGGAAGAATACTGTTCAGCCCGCTAACCGGGCTTCCGCTTTGCTTTGCAAAGCCGTATTCTTCTCTGCTGAGATCTTCAGTGGCAGTGCTTCAATATTCACAAACCGGAGGGCTTTATGAAGCTATATAAAAAATATTTTTCCATCCACCTCAAGGGCGCGATGCAGTACAAGGCTTCGTTTTTTCTCACTATGATCTCCCAGTTCTTTGTGTCCTTCGAGGTTTTTCTGGGAGTGTTCTTCATGTTCCAGCGGTTCCACTCTGTGGAGGGCTTCACCTATAGCCAGGTGCTGCTGTGCTACAGCGTGGTGCTGTTCCAGTTCTATTTGGCGGAATTCTTCTTCCGGGGCTTTGACCGTTTTTCCACCATGCTGGGTAACGGGGAGTTCGACCGCATCCTGGTGCGGCCACGCAATACCATTTTCCAGGTGCTTGTCAGCCGCATGGACTTCGCCCGCATCGGCAGACTTCTGCAGGGCGTTGTGCTGCTGCCATACGCCATGTGCACCGCCGGGATACATTGGAACGCAGTAAAGCTGTTGACGCTGCTGTTCATGATCTTGGGCGGCACGCTGTTTTTTGCCGGCGTCTTT
Source organism: uncultured Acutalibacter sp. (assembly GCA_964648555.1). GTDB lineage: Bacteria > Bacillota > Clostridia > Oscillospirales > Acutalibacteraceae > Acutalibacter. The sequence continues at coordinate 13,964 of CAZYLJ010000021.1, read as the reverse complement.
GTCATCGGCGCGTCCCTGTCCTTTTTCACCACCCAGGGATTGGAGGTCATCAACGTCTTCACCGACGGCATCAAAGAGCATGGCAAGTACCCCCTGAGCATATACGGCAAGCATGTGCTGCGGTTCTGCACCTTTGTGGTGCCCTATGCCCTGGTGCAGTATTACCCGCTGCTGTTCCTTCTGGGCCGGGAGACCAGCCTCTTTTATATGTTCCTGCCGCTGCTTTCGGCCTGGTTCCTGCTGCCATGCTATCTTGTCTGGCGGCTGGGGATGCGGCACTATAAATCCACGGGGTCGTAATAGTCCGTACAAGCGCCGCCGGGGAAAGGTATGACGGCCCTGGCGGGTACAGGGCGAAAAGGGCAAGAGGCCTTGAGGTTTTTCCCCATTTTCGCTATACTGTAGGAAAAGGCGGGAAGAGGTGAGAGCGTGACCCAAAAAGAGCTGGACAGCCTTTTGGCGAAAATGGAGAAGACGCTGCGGCGGCTGTCCATTCCCATTGCTGATCGGATAGAGCCGACTGTGAAGGTGAATACCCGGGCAAAGCGGCGGCTGGGCTGCTGCCGGAGGCTGCCCGGCGGGGGATTTTCCATCGAGGTGTCGGCGGCGCTGCTCGACCGGCCGGAGCAGCTGAAGGAAACGCTTTGCCATGAGCTTCTTCACACCTGCTATGGCTGCCAGAACCACGGGGAGCGCTGGAAAGCCTACGCCGCCAGGGTGAGCGGGGCCCTCGGCCTCGACATTCGGCGGCTGGCCCCGGCAGAGGCGGGGGAGGAGCCTTTGCCCCTGCGCCGCGATACGGTGAAGTATGTGCTGGAATGTCAAAGCTGCGGGGCGCAAATTTGCCGCTGCCGGATGTCGAAGGTGGTGAAGCAGCCCTGGCGCTATCGCTGCAAATGCGGCGGAAAGCTGAAGCGAATACAATGAAGCGAGCAGCTCAGCATGGAAAAAGGCCCGGGGGATCATCCACCGGGCCTCGCACTTTGATCGCTTTTATGATTCTTTTCCCGTGTAATTTACCAGCTGCTTAAACTCCTTGGCGCTGAGGCTGGAGCGGTACACGGTATCGCTCTGCGCGGGCGCCGGGCCGGGAAAGTAGAAGTCTACGAAGTCGCCGTTGATGTCCACGATGGCAGTCAGGGTGGCGCCGGGCTGCTCCTCCACCGTAAAGCCGGGGGCGTCTCCTTCGCTGTCCCCGCCTTCTGCAACCAGCGCCCTGCCGGTGATCTCCAGTTTGAAATCCGGGTAATAGGCAAACAGGGAAAGGCTCTTCTCCAGGGGCCGGCAGTCGGCCAAAGCCTGGGCGAAGGACGCAATGCGCTCCCGGTCAACTTCCGTGCGGGCGTTGAGATGGATGAGTTTGATGCCCTGGCCGCAGCCCTGGTACAGATTCAGCTGTTGACTGTTTGGGTTCCCGCAGGCGGCAAGGCCGCACAGCAGGAAGATGGCAAGGCAAAGCGAAAACAGCTTTTTCATAGGCTTCCCCTTCAGAATCAAGATGAAACTATTGTACCCTGTTTCCGGGAAAAAGTCAATTTGCAGCAAAAAACCGCCATGGAAAACCACGGCGGTTCGTTTGTTAAGCTATCAGTCGCTGGTGTAGGGCAGCAGCGCCAGATGACGGGCGCGCTTGATCGCCACAGTCAGCTCACGCTGATGGCGGGCGCAGGTGCCGGTCACGCGGCGGGGGAGGATCTTTCCTCTCTCAGAAATGAAGCGGCGCAGCTTTGCCACGTCCTTGTAATCAATAAACTCAGCGCGATCCACACAGAAAGCGCAAACCTTTTTACGCCCCTTGCGGCCCCGGCGAATGTCTCTCTCGGGTCTGTCAGCCATAGCCAAAAAGCCTCCTTTTCAATAATTTATCTTGGCCTCGCTTAGAAGGGGAGATCGTCGTCTCCCAAGATCTCCTCGAAATCCTCGTTGCTTCCGCTGGAATAGGCGGGGGCCGGCTCACTGAAGGCCGGCTTCTGAGGGGCGGGGGCGCTCTCATAGGAAGAGCCGCCACTGTTCCCGCCGCTTTCCCGCTTGCTGCCGCAGAAGCTGATCTGATCGGCAACGATCTCAAAAGCGGTGCGCTTGTTGCCCTGCTTGTCCTCGTAGTTCCTGGTCTGGATGGAGCCGGAAACAGCCATCATCTGTCCCTTTGTGAAATACTTGCAGACAAACTCCGCCGTGTTCCTCCAGGCCACCACGTTGATAAAATCCGTCTGGCGTTCTGTACCGGGCTTCGCGTAGGAACGGTCTACAGCCAGGGTGAAGGTGGTGACAGCCACGTCGCTCGGGGTATGTCTCAGCTCCGGGTCAGCGGTCAGTCTTCCCATGATAGCGGCAACATTCAGCATAACGCAGACACCTCTTTCTTAAAGCGGCGGATCATTCCGCCTGTTCGGCGGGCTCTGCCTCGGGGGCAGGCTCGGCGGGGACTTCGGAAGCTTCAGCCTCTTCCACAGGGGCCTCTTCCGCGGGGGCCTCGGCAACTTCGGCCTTTTCCTCAGCGGGGGCTTCCTCAACGGCCTCGGCCTCTTCCGTTTCGGGCCTGGCGGGCTTTGAGGAATTCACAAAACGGGGGTCGCGCTTGACGATCAGCGTGCGCACGATGCCGTCGGTGATCTGATACCTTCTGTCCAGCTCGGCGGTGAACTCAGGGTCGCTCTCAAAGTTGATGAGGGTGTAATAGCCTTCGGTCTGCTTTTCGATGGGATAAGCAAAGCGGCGCTTCCCCCAATCGTCAACACTCTGAACAGTTCCGCCGTGTCTCTCGATCAGAGACTTGAACTTCTCCACGAGCTCCGCGTTGCCCTCCTCGCCAAGCTTGGCGCTGGTGACGATGACGGTCTCGTACAGGTTCTTTCCTTCTGCCATTTGTATTGCACCTCCTTCTGGTCTTTTGGCCCCGCGCTTTTCACGCGGAGCAAGGAAATTATGTGTCTTTTTTGACAGCTAACATATTATATCATGATTGAGCCGCTTGCGGCTCGTCATCTGGCATTTGGCCCCTGAGATCAAATGCCCCATGATACAATGTTCTCCGGAATTCCCGGAAGCTTTTGCTTTCGTAGGAATTCCGTGAGGTTATTATATCACAAATCCTGGTAAAGTCAAGAAAAACTTCATAAAGAAGCGCCCCTCTCCGTTTGTGGGGGGAGGGGCGCGGAAGGCATTTTACTTTTACAGCCCTTTGCTGAGTTCCTTCAAATAGGCGCGGAAATCCGCCCCAATCTCCGGGTGGGAGAGGGCGGTCTCCACCGCCGCCTGCATGATGCCCAGCTTGCTTCCCATGTCATAGCGTACACCGGTGAAGTCCACGGCGATCATGGTGTCCCGGCGGGCAAGCGCCCGCATGGCGTCGGTCAGCTGGATCTCGTTGTTGGCGCCGGGAGGCGTCTGCTCCAAAATGTCAAAAATTTCCGGCGGCAGCACGCACCGCCCCAAAATGGAATACAGGGAAAATTCCTCTCCCGGCTTCGGCTTTTCCACCATGTCCGTGCAGGAGAAGTAATTGCCCTCCAGAGCCTCCAGCTTCAGGGAGGAATACTTACGGATGGCCTCGGGAGTGACCTTCTTGACGCCCACCACGCCCTTCCCGTATTTTTCATAGGCGCGGATGAGCTGCCCGCAGGCCGGGTCCTCTCCCATGATGACGTCGTCGCCGTACAGGACGGCAAAGGGCTCGTTGCCCACAAATTCCCTTGCCCGGGAAATGGCGTGGCCCAGGCCGAGGGTCTCCTTCTGCCGAACGTAGAAGATATTCGCCAGAGAGGCAATGCGCCTGACCTCCTCCAGCATTTCTGTTTTGCCGGAAAGCGCCAGCCGCTCCTCCAATTCCGGGGCGCGGTCGAAATGGTCCTCAAGAAGGCCCTTCCCCCGGTTGGTGATGATGAGAATGTCCTCGATGCCGGCGGCGGCCGCCTCTTCCACGATATACTGGATGGCGGGCTTGTCCACGATGGGCAGCATTTCCTTGGGCATGGCCTTGGTGGCCGGCAGCACCCGGGTGCCGAGCCCCGCCGCGGGGATGACGGCTTTTCTCACTTTTTTCATGGGGAGAGCCTCCTTTTATGTGGGTTCAGCCCAGCAGGGCGAGGGTCAGCAGCATGCGCAGCAGGAAAAAGCTGATTGCAATCAGCACCGGCACCATGGAATTGACGCCGCCCCTGGTGTTCAGAGTGGAGGCGTTTCCCTCCGCCTGCTCGGCCCGGTCGCTCCGGATGACCTCGATGCAGTGCTTCATATACATCTTGTTGCCCCGGATGCCCACCACCAGCATGACGACGAAAATGGCAACAAGGCACAAAAACGGCGTCATCAGCTTAAAGTAGGCAAAGGGCTGCTCCATTGCAAGCTCCATGACAGCCATGTACTGCTCTGAGGAGATGGTACTGAAATCTTCCAGATCCACCCCGGCCTGCGTGGCAAGCGAGAGCATGGTGGGGGAGAAGACGGTTACGTAAACGCAGAGGAAAGCGGCGTACAGGGCGAACATCAGGCCGGTCACCACCGCGCCCCACTTGTACTGCTTGCGATAGAGCATCCACGCCCCGGAAAACAGGAACGCGGAAAAGCTGAACTTGTTCCGGCCGGTCTGCTTAATGAAGCGGAAAACCGGCATATAGTAGTTGGTGTTTTGGCGCACCAGCTTAGAGGCGTCGCCAAAGGTCACGTCCGGGGCCAGGGGCTCCGTGGGGCTGACGCCGCCCATAGGGTCGTAGGTAAAGGGCATGCCCCCAAAGGGGGTGTAGGGGGGAGGAGCGCCTGCCCCTCCTGCCTGGCCGCCGTAGGTGCTGGCATGGTTTTCCCGCAGAGAAGCGCCGCAACGGGTGCAGAAGGACGCGCTGCGGCCATTTAAGGTGCCGCACACCGGGCATTCCCGGTCCTTGACCTCAGAGGGGTTGGGGGCGATGGGAGGCTTTGAGGCCTCCGGCGGGGGCGGTGGCGTCCACTCCTTGCCCTCTTTGTGAAGCTCCTCCTCAAAGACACACTTTCCCACTTGATTGTAACAGTCACGGTGATAGGGCGCGCCGCATTCCGGGCAGACCACGATATCGTCGTCCTTTTGAAAGGGCACCCCGCAGACAGGGCACTTTGTGCCGGTGTAGTCAAGCATGGCGAAACTTTCCTCTTTCCTTTTGTCTTTCTCCTATTTTACACGATAATTTTCCAAAGCGCAATCATATTGCCGCCGAATTTTCAGACTGTTAATATTTCAGCCGTCTTTGCCTGCTCCGCCTTGAAAAAACCACAGCGGGCAGATAGCTTTTCAGCAGAGAAGAGACCATCTCACCTTGGGCGGATTGTCAAATTACGGTTTACAATTTCTCCCGTTTCCTGTATAATACATTTTGTATGGGTAAAAAGAACCGCCGCAAAGGAGTTTTGAAATCATATGCTTCAATTTGAGGAATTAAAGCACCGGCTGGAGGGCTTGGAAAAATCTCTTGATGAGCTGGGTGACGCCCTGGGCCTTCAGAGACTTCGGGAAGAGGTGGAGATGCTGGAGCACAAGTCCGCCGAGCCCGGCTTTTGGGACGACATGGAAAAGGCGCAGAAGATCACCCAGCGCATGGCCGCCTTAAAGGGCCGGGATGAAAGCTACCAGAAGCTGCGCAGCCGGGCGGAGGACGCCATGGCCCTGATCGAAATGGGGGACGAGGCGGAGGATCTTTCCCTCCTGCCGGAAGCGGAAGCAGAGCTGGACGGCATCGAAAGCGAGATGGGCACCATGCGGCTTTCCACCCTGCTTACCGGCGAATACGACAGCCGCAACGCCATTTTGACGTTCCACGCCGGCTCCGGCGGCACCGAGGCCCAGGACTGGGCGGAGATGCTGTTCCGCATGTACAACCGCTGGGGCGAGCGCCACGGCTATAAGGTCACCACGCTGGATTATCTGGACGGCGACGAGGCCGGCCTCAAGAGCGCTTCTATTCTGGTGGAGGGCGAAAACGCCTACGGTTACCTGAAAAGCGAGGCGGGGGTCCATCGGCTGGTGCGGGTATCTCCCTTTGACGCCGCCGGGCGCAGGCACACCTCCTTCTCGTCCCTGGAGGTCATGCCGGAAATGGACCTTGACAGCAGCGTGGAGATAAACCCCGACGATATCAAAATGGAGGTCTACCGGGCCAGCGGCGCGGGCGGCCAGAAGGTCAACAAGACCTCCTCCGCCGTGCGGCTGATCCACATTCCCACGGGCATCGTGGTCTCCTGCCAGGTGGAGCGCAGCCAGTACCAGAACCGCGACGTGGCCATGAAGATGCTGATTTCCAAGCTGACGGAGATCAAAGAGCGGGAGAATCTGGAAAAGATCTCCGACGTCAAGGGGGAGCAGAAGGAAATCACCTGGGGCAGCCAGATACGCTCCTATGTGTTCATGCCCTACACCATGGTGAAGGATCACCGCACCGGCTATGAAACCGGCAACGTCAACGCCGTCATGGACGGCGACCTGGACGGCTTTATCAACGCCTACCTGACCGCCAAAAGCCAGAACGCCCTGAGCGAAGGCATCGAATAATTTTGCAGGCGCATAGCCCCTTGCTGCGTAGCAGCACCGCGCCCAAAAATTCATGGACTTTTTCTCGCCCTTCTATTATAATGAAACCAGCTTCATGGAAAGGATGATATATATGTCAATCAAGCTTCGCTGGTTGGGCCATTCCTGCTTCCGGGTGGAGTGCGGCGGCTTCACCGTGATCCTGGATCCTTTTGCACCGGGCAGCGTGCCCGGATGCCGGGATATCCATGAGACCGCCGACCTGGTGCTTTGCAGCCATGAGCACGGCGATCACAACTGCCGGGAGGCGGTCACCGTGCCGGAGGGCGGGCCCCGGGAGAACCCCTTCACCATTACGGCGGTGGCCTCTTACCACGACGACCGGCAGGGGGCCTTGCGGGGAAAGAACACCATCACCGTGCTGGAAGCCCAGGGGGTGAAGCTGGTGCACTTCGGCGACGTGGGCTGTATGCCCGGCCCCGCCGCTCTGGAAAAGCTCAGGGGCGCCGACGCCATTTTACTGCCGGTGGGCGGCCACTACACCGTTGGCCCCCAAGAGGCCAAGGCCATCGCCGACGCGGTGGAGGCCAAAACCGTCATCCCCATGCACTATCGGTCGGACACCTTCGGCTTTGACGTTCTTGGCCCGGTGGAGGACTATCTCGCCATCTGCGGCGACTGGGAGCGTGTGGATTCCGACACTCTGGAGATCACCCCCAATATGCCCCGCAAGACCATTGTGTTGACCTATCGGTAGTTTTTCTGCCTGTCTTCTGCTGAAGTGTATGCTGCAATGCGTTGTACCGCAGGGTACGGGGCCTGCACGAAAACGGCAGAAGGGGGCGAAGCCTGTGCCCATTCAATAGCTCAGGCTTGACTGCGGCAATAACAGTAAAAAAAGAAAACCGCCACTTGAAAAAGTGGCGGTTTTTGAGGCTTTTTTCACACCTGAGCCAACCGTCAATCGGGAGGCTCTCTTTGCGTCTTATGCCTTAATCACAGGGCCTGGTACGCTTGGTAAAGCGCAATCAATAGTTTTCCGGCTTGATGCGGAAGTAGGCCTGGGGATGGGAGCAGACCGGGCAAATGGCGGGGGCCTGCTTGCCGATGACGATGTGGCCGCAGTTCATGCACTGCCAGATGGCGTCGCCGTCCCGGGAGAACACCAGCCCGTCCTCCATGTTCTCGATGAGCTTGCGGTAGCGGTCCTCGTGCTCCTTCTCGATCTTCGCCACGCCCTCGAACAGGCCGGCGATCTGGTCGAAGCCTTCCTCCTTCGCCACCTTGGCGAAGCCGGCGTACATGTCCGTCCACTCGTAGTTTTCGCCGGCGGCGGCGTCCTTCAGATTGTCCAGCGTCTCGCCGATGCCGCCGTTCAACAGCTTGAACCACATTTTCGCGTGCTCTTTCTCGTTGTCGGCGGTCTCCTCAAAGATGGCCGCGATCTGCTGATAGCCGTCTTTCTTGGCCTTTTGGGCGTAGTAGGTATACTTGTTCCTCGCCTGGGACTCCCCGGCGAATGCCGCCATCAGGTTTGCTTCTGTCTTGCTTCCTTTTAATTCTGCCATGTTTGTACCTCCTAAAAAGCTTTTATGAATTGTAATTTGATAGCACAGAGCTCAGCCAACGGGATGAAAAACTTGCCCGAACTCCGATTTGTTCTATGGTAACACAGCCGTGGCCGCCCTTTATTGACAAGAGTTCAACGAAATGTAAATTTATCGTGAACCGCGGGCTTGCGCATTGAAAATTGTGCTTTTCGGGGCTATAATAATTTCAGCGATTCTGATTTGTGAAAGGATGTGCCGTGTGATGATGGAAAGACTGCGCAGGTTTATGCTGGGCCGGTACGGCGGCTCCGACACGTTCAATCTGTTCCTGCTTGCCCTGGGTTTAGTATGTTCCCTTCTGGGCGCGATATTCTTCCTCCCGCTGTATTTTCTGGCGGACATTTTGTACATCTATGCCCTGTTCCGGGTGTTCTCCAGGAACATCCCGGCCAGACAGAGGGAAAATTACGCCTTCCAGCGGTTCTGGCGGCCCATTGGCGGCTGGCTGGGCTTTCAGCGGCGGCGGTTTGCGGAGAGGAAGGTATATAAGTATTTCAAATGCCCCAGCTGCAAGCAGAAGCTGCGGGCGCCCCGGGGCAGGGGAGAGATCGAGGTCACCTGCCAGAAGTGTCACACGGTATTCCGCAAAAAGTGCTGAGGGCCCTTCCGCAGTAATCTCCGCAGAGGACGGCATGAAACAGCAGAAGCTGAAAAGCATCTGGGCGCCCGCCTAGGTTTCGCCTTATATAGCACAAAAACTGCCCTCTGCCGATCAGAGGGCAGTTTCCTTATGCTGTTTTCTTTGCTTCGTTATGGCCGATGAGGGAACTCATTCATTCATCAA
>CAZYLJ010000021.1:0-4977 GCA_964648555.1 uncultured Acutalibacter sp. | reverse complement strand
TATGCTGTTTTCTTTGCTTCGTTATGGCCGATGAGGGAACTCATTCATTCATCAAATGAGAAAACTCATTTATCAATGAGGAAACTCATTTATCAATGAGTTAGGAAGAACATAACGGCGAAGAGGACGCCGATGACCCAGGTGCCAACATTGATCTCCTTGATCTTGCCGGTGAACAGCTTGATGAAGATATAGGACAGCACGCCGAAGGCGATGCCGTAGGAGATATTGTAGGTCAGGGGCATGATGGCGATGGTGAGGAAAGCGACCACAGCCGCGGCGGAATCGCCCCACTCCACGTTCTTCACGTTGCCCATCATCAGCACGCCCACATAGATCAGGGCGGCGGCGCAGGCATAGGTGGGAATGAGCTGGGCCACAGGGGCCAGGAACATGGCGATGAAGAACATCCCGGCGGTGACCAGAGAGGTCAGACCGGTACGGCCGCCCTCGCCAACGCCGGCGGAGGACTCCACGAAGGTGGTGACGGTGGAGGTGCCGCAGACAGCGCCGGTGCAGGTGGCGACAGCGTCAGACAGCATAGCCTTGTTCATGTTGGGCACATCGCCCTCTTTGGTCAGCATGCCGCCGGCGGAGCAGGCGCCGTACAGGGTGCCCAGGGTGTCGAACATGTCGACCATGCAGAAGGCCAGCATAGAGGTCAGGAACATGACGATGAAGGCGCCCATGCCGTTGGCCTCAATGTAGGAGGAGAAGTTGAAGCCCTCTGTGAAGACCTTGCCGAAGGCCTGGGTGCCGAAGTCCTTAAAAGCGCCAAGGAAGTCGGAGGTCAGGTTGGGAGCGACGGCGGTGCTGTAGAAGTCGGGCACGGTGATGAGGCCCACCACATAGTACACAACGGCGGAGCCCAAAACGCCCCACAGCACAGCGCCCTTGACCTTGGCCTTGGACATGGCGCCGATGGCGAAGACGGTGAGAACAGTCAGCAGCATGGGGAAGACAGTGGCCCAGGTGGCCGAGCCGCTGAACACGTTGAAGGAGGCCAGGTTGACCAGGGTGGAAGAGTCGGTCACGACGATGCCGGCGTTCTGCAGGCCGATGAAGGCGATGAACAGGCCGATACCGGCGGGAATGGCCACCTTGACGGCCTTGGGAATGGCGTCAAAGATGATCTTGCGCAGGCCCGTGACGGTCAGGATCAGGAACACCACGCCGTCGATGAGCACCAGTACCAGGGCGTTTGCGTAGGAGAGGCCAACGCCAACGCACATGGTGTAAACGAAGAATGCGTTGAGGCCCATGCCGGAAGCCTGCGCCATAGGCAGGTTCGACAGCAGGCCGATGAGCACCGTGCCCACAATGGCGGAGAGAGCCGTGGCGATGTAGATCGCGCCGTAGCTGACGCCAAGAGGTTGGCTGCCGTCTCCGAAGGGATCGGCGAACATGCCGGCGTTGACCATCAGTATGTAGGCCATGGCCATGAATGTAGTGATGCCGGCGGTTACTTCTGTGCGGACTGTAGTACCGTGTTCCTTGAGCTTAAAGAACTTTTCCAAAGCATTCACGCTCCCAAAAAAGATAATCCCCTTTTCTGCTGCACTTTTCGCGTCATTTGAGAGGAAATGCCCACTTTGGGGAAATCCCCGAAATGGACAGCCCCAACTGGAACGACAAACCAAACTGAAACAAAATAGGGGTATGTACACAGTATAGACGCAATTTTAAGGAAAATCAATAGATTTGTTACATTTTATTCATATTTCTGGTAACGCTTGCATTTTTCGGAAAAATTCTGTATAATTAAATCAGTTTCCAACGGAAAGGAGCTGTTGTGCTATGAAAAACGTGGAGAAGAGGTTCGTCAGAAAGTAAACTCAGCAGACCCATTCCAATGAATAACCCCGGACGTACTGCGCCGTGGCGGCAAACCCTGGATGGCTGTCTGCCACGGCGTTTTTGCGCCCATTTTTACCCATCTGACAAAAAGCGATCTGCCCGGCGACCACGGCGGTATGCTTGCCCAGGCGGAGGAGCTTGCCGGGCTGCGCCATCCGTGCGGCAATAGAAAATGGCACCCTTTCCGCCAAGCGGTGGAAGGAGTACCGGAAGCTCAAGCGGGAGAACACCGTGCCACGCAAAAAGTGGAACACCCGGCGTTGAGCTCACCCCACTGATTTCCGTTTTTCGTCGATGAAGCCCTGGTACCATTCGATCTTGTGCTCGATCTTGCACAGATGGCGGCGCAGCTCCTCGATCTCCTCCAGCACGTGCTGCCTGTGCTGAATGAAAATCTCCAGCCGCTGGTCCAGGGTGTCGTCGCCCTCCTCCACCAGATCGAAGTACCGCTTGATGTCCTTCAGGGGCATGCCGGTGCTTTTCAGGCAGAGGGCCATTTCCAGCTGGGCCACGTCTTCGTCTGTGTAGCGGCGGATGCCGCTCTCTGTGCGGGCGGGGGTCAAAATGCCCTCCTTCTCATAAAAGCGCAGGGTGTGGGGCTCCAGCTCGTAGCGCTCCGCGATCTGCGAAATGGTGTATTTCATGAAGACACCTCCTTTTTTCTTGAAGCTTACATCAAGTTTAAGGGAATGTCAAGGGAGACGTTCCTTCACTTTACACTTGAAATCCACGGGGAAATATGGTATCATATTTTCTCAGCAGAGAATCTACACAAGAGTTAGGGGTTTGAATATGTCAGGACATTCCAAGTGGAACAACATCAAAAGGAAAAAGGAAAAGGCCGACGGCGCCAAGGCAAAGATCTTCACGAAGATCGGCCGGGAGCTCACCGTGGCGGTGAAAGAGGGCGGCAGCGCCGATCCCAACGCCAACTCCCGCCTGAAGGACTGCATCGCCAAGGCGAAAGCGGCCAATGTGCCCAATGACAATATCGAGCGCATCATCAAGAAGGCCGCGGGCGACGGCAACACCGACAGCTACGAGGACGTCACCTACGAGGGCTACGGCCCCTCCGGCGTGGCCGTCATTGTGGAGGCCCTGACCGACAATCGCAACCGAACGGCCGCGGACGTGCGCCACGCCTTTGACAAGTTTGGCGGCAATCTGGGCACCACCGGCTGCGTATCCTTCATGTTTAAGAAGAAGGGCGTCATCGTCATCGAGCGGGAAGGCCGCGACGAAGATGCCGTTATGACCGATGCCCTGGAGGCCGGCGCTTCCGATTTCGCCGCCGACGAGGACGTGTTTGAGATCTCCACCGAGCCCAACGATTTCAGCGGTGTCCGGGAGGATCTGGAGCAGAAGGGCTACGAGTTCGTTTCCGCCGAGGTGGAAATGGTGCCCGACACCTACACCGATATTGCCGACCCGGAGGTGGCCGAGAAGATGCAGAAGCTCCTGGACCTTCTGGAGGACAGCGACGACGTGCAGAACGTCTGGCACAACTGGGACGTCCCGGAGGACGAGGAAGAAGAATAACGGCGACAACGCCTTTTCGGCCTTACAGACCGGAAGGGCGTTTTTGCAGACAGGCAGGAGGTACACATGCGCCATTTGATAGATCCCATGGACTTTACCAGAGAGGAAACGGACAGGCTGATCGCCTTGGCGGAGGACATCATTCAAAGGCCGGGGGAGTACGCCCGCAAGTGCGACGGCAAAATACTTGCCACGCTGTTTTACGAGCCCAGCACCCGCACGCGGCTGAGCTTTGAATCCGCCATGCTGCGGCTGGGCGGGAAGGTCCTGGGCTTTTCCTCGGCCCAAAGCAGCTCCGCCGCCAAGGGGGAGACCGTGGCGGACACCGCCCGGATGATCTCCGGCTACGCGGACATCGTTGCCATGCGCCACTTTTTGGAGGGCGCGCCCTACGCGGCCTCCCGGTTTGCCACCGTGCCCATCATCAACGCCGGGGACGGCGGCCACCAGCACCCTACCCAGACGCTGACCGACCTGCTCACCATCCATCGGAGCCGGGGCTCCATCGGCAACATGACCGTGGGCCTTTGCGGCGATTTGAAATTCGGCCGCACGGTACATTCCCTGATCAAGTCTTTGGCGCGGTACGAAAACGTGCGCTTCGTGCTCATTTCCCCGGAAGAGCTGCGGGTGCCGGATTACGTAATGCAGGAGGTCATCGGGCCCTCCGGCTGCCCCTGCCGGGAGGTCGGGACCCTGGAGGAGGCCATGGGTGGGCTGGACGTCCTGTACATGACCAGGGTGCAGCGGGAGCGCTTCGCGAGCGAGGAGGAGTACCAGAGGCTGAAGGACTGTTATATCCTCACCCCGGAGAAGATGGCGTTGGGAAAGGAAGACCTGGCGGTGCTGCACCCTCTGCCCAGGGTCAACGAGATCGCCCCTTCGGTGGACAGCGACCCCAGGGCCCTGTATTTCAGCCAGGCGAGAAACGGCGTGTTCGTGCGCATGGCGCTGATTTTGACGCTCCTGGGCCTGGCCCCCGGCATTCTGGAAGAGCAGCCGTCCCGGACGGAAGCCCTTGTTGATCTGGGCCCCTGCGGCAACCCCCGGTGCGTCACCAACGCGGAGCAGCTGGAATCAGCTTTTACCCTCTGCGACGAAAAGGAAAACCGTCACCGCTGTAAATACTGCGAGCGGGAATTTGGAAAATAATCATAAGGAAAGAGGCAAGGCACAGATGAAAAAGAATGTTCCCTATGGCGGCAGGGCCGAAAGGAAGAAAAGCAAGCCCGGATCCGGCACGGCCGGGAAGCTGACCCTGGCCATCGTCACCTGCCTGAACCTGGGGCTGGGGGTAGCGCTGTCGGTGCTCAATCGGCGGGAGATCATCCACGCCGTCCAGGAGGACGAGGACGTCAAGGTGCTCTTGACCACAAAGGGGAAGACAGAAGAAAAGTAGGGAAGTTTTTGCTTGACTTTTTCCTCCCCCGGTGGTATCATGAATAAGCCGCTTATGGCGGGCAGGGGAGTGGTATGCCCATTTCCCGCAAGCAGGCGCCGAAAAGACGCCTCGCCTGACCGCAGCGAGACTACAGTAAAGGCAGGAAAAAAGAATGTTTGCAGTCATTGAGACCGGCGGAA
>CAZYLJ010000020.1:0-16929 GCA_964648555.1 uncultured Acutalibacter sp. | reverse complement strand
ACCCGGCGGCGGTGACAAAAAAGCTGGAACGCCCCTGGCGCAGGTTCATTTCAAACAGCTTATAGGTGCCGTCCCGCCGGTCGTATTTCATATCGAAATTGGCAAAGCCCACATAGCCGATGCCCTCTAAAAAGTCCTTCATCATCGTGTTGAGCTTTTCATCGTACCCGTTTAAGATGGCGGCATAGCTGCCGATGCCCTCGGGAGAGTGCTCCTCCAGCAGGGCGTTGCCCAAAGCGATGAGCTTTACCTTTTTGTCCCGGCCACAGTAGCAGTTCATCACCCGCATGTTGCTGTCGTCGCCGGGGATGTACTCCTGTAAGATCAGGTGATCCTTGTAGGAGGAGCTGTAGATGGCTGTGAGGATCTTTTCAAATTCCTCCCGGTTTTCGGCCACGAACACCTTTTTCTTGTGGGGAAATTTGCAGTTCCAGTAGGCCACGGAGTTGCTGGGCTTGATGATGACGGGAAAATCGAAGGGCAGCTGAATGTCCTTGTGGTCCTCATAAGAGCAGGCGGTGGTCTTGGGGAAGGAGAACCCGTGCTCCGTGCAGACCTGATAGAAGCTCTCCTTGATGGAAAGCCGCATCAGCAGCTCCTCATCGATACATTCGAACTCATACACGCCCCGCAGCTTGTCCTGGTTTCTCACCAGCAGCTTGATGTAGTTGTCGCCGCAGGGCACCAGAAGCTTCTTTTTGCCGTCGTCGTGGGCTTTCGCGTAGTCCAACAGGGTTTTGACAAAGACCTCGTCGTCCTCCAAATTGGGCTCCACCACCTCCACCGTCACGATCCTGCTGGCGGTGCAGGGGCCCAAAATGCCCTTGCCGATTGCCACGGACCTGACACCATACTCCTCGTGAAAGGAGCGGGCCATGCCGTATACGTTGATATCGCTGCCCAAAAGGACGGGCTGAAAGTCAATTTTCTCTGACATGGGCGCTTGCCTCCTTGCCGAAAAATTCCTGATACCATACGAGGAAGGTGTAGACGGTCCACACCCGGCGGGAATTGTCCGCCTTGCCTGCCTTGTGGTCGTCTAAGAGCTTTATCAGCTTTTCGGTGTGGAAGAACCGCTGGGCGTCCTCGCTTTGGAAGGCTTCCTTCACGATATTGTAATACTTGTCCTCCTTCAGCCACACACGGGTGGGTACCGGGAAGCCCAGCTTCTTTTTCCCCGCCCACTTTTCCGGCATCCGCCGCAGAGCAGCCTTCCGCATGGCAAACTTGGTGTTTTCGTCGTTTACCCGGTACTTTAAGGGGATGCGCCCGGCCAGGGCCATGATGTGCTTATCCAGGAAGGGCACCCGCAGCTCTAAAGAGTTTGCCATGCTCATCTTGTCGGCTTTTAGGAGGATGTCCCCCACCATCCACATGTTCAGATCCACATACTGCATCCGGGTGACGGCATCCTTGTCTTTCACCTCGTCGTAGTAGGGCTTCACCATCTCCGCCGGAGACTTTGCGTCGGTGGGGTGCTTTAGCAGCGCCCGACGCTCCTTTTCGGTAAACATATAGGCGTTGCCGATGAAGCGGTCTTCCAGCCGCTTGCCCCTGCGCACCAGGAAGTTCAGGCCGCGGTGGGCCGGGAACAGCCCTGCCACCCTGCCGATGAGCTTCCGGACGGGGAAGGGGATCTTATCGTACCATGCGCACTCCAGGGGCTCTTTATAGATGTTATAGCCGCCGAAGATCTCATCGGCGCCCTCGCCGGAAAGCACCACCTTCAAATGCTTGGAGGCGGTGTTGCACACAAAGTACAGCGCCACGGCGGAAGGATCCGCCAGGGGCTCGTCCATGTGGTACTGTATCTTGGGGAAATTGCCCCAGAACTCCTCAGGCGTGATGACCTTACTGATATTTTTAACGGGTATCTGCTCGGAGAGCTCCTGGGCGTAGCTGATCTCGTTGTATTTCGTGCCGTTGTCAAAGCCCACGGTGAAGGTCTTGTCCACATGGGCGGAGCAGGCCACATAGCTGGAATCCACACCGGAGGAAAGGAAGGAGCCCACCTCCACATCGCTGACCTTGTGGGCCTCCACAGAATCGTCGAAGGCCTTTTCGATCTCGTCCACCCAGTAGTCCAGAGGCTTGTCCTCCTCGGCGTGAAACTCCGGCCGCCAGTAGCGCACAAGCTTCATTTCGCCGTTCTTGTAGGTGAAATAATGGGCGGGGGGCAGCTTATATACGTTTTTGAAGAAGGTCTCCGGGCCGGGGGAATACTGGAAGGAAAGGTAATTCTCCAGTGCCCGCTCGTTCAGCTCCTTCTGAAACTGGGGGTGGAACAGGAAGGATTTTATCTCAGAGCCAAACAGGAACAGGTCGCCGAAACGGCCATAATACAGGGGCTTGATGCCGAAAAAGTCCCTGGCGCCGAACAGCTCCTTCTTTTCCCTGTCCCAGATGACGAAGGAGAACATGCCCCGCAGCTTTTCAAACAGTTTGGGGCCGTACTCCTCATAGCCGTGGAGGAGCACCTCGGAATCGGCGGCGGTCTTGAACACATGGCCCGCCTCCATGAGCTGGGGCTTGATCTCCCGGTAATTGTAAATCTCGCCGTTAAAAAGCAATACCTTCGTGCCGTCCTCATTCAAAATGGGCTGACGGCCCCCTTCCAGGTCGATGATGGAAAGCCGCCGGAACCCCAGGGAGATGTCCTCATCCCGGTAATAGTCCGCGTCGTCCGGCCCACGGTGCCGGATGGCGTCCGTCATGGCGTGGAGAACGCCGTCGTCCACAAGCTCTCCGCCTAAAAAGCCCACAAATCCGCACATGGCTGCTGCCTCCTTTTCCTTATCCAGTCTTCCCAAAAACAAAAGCCCCTACAACATGGGCAGGGGTTTTCTTGTAATACCTTGTCAGAGCTTTTCGGCACCGCGATCCGAATCGCGGTGATACCATAAAGCTCAGCAAACAAAATGAAGAAGCCCGCAAAGGGTTCTTCTCGATGGCGTTTGGACCCCAAACGTCATTTTAGCACAAAGCGGCGGAAAAGACAAATCTTTCTTTCTTATTTTGGGCCGGCCTTCGCGGAATTCTCCGTCCGCCTGATCAGATCGAACAGGGACGGCGCGTACTGGGGGTAGTCCCGCAGCAGGGATTCCGGCGTAAGAGCCGGGATAGCGTCCTTCTTCACACCGGCGCTGCCGGCGATGCCCTCGCCGCTCAAAATATACCGGCTCTTGGCCTCGGACATGGCAATGCAGGATTGCAGCGTGGCGCCGAACAGGGGGAAATCCAGGGAGAAAATGCCCTGGGGATTCTTGGGATTGGAGGAATACAGCACCCGGAAGATCTTGTACACCGCGGCGGACAGGTACAACGTAACCTCGGCGCTCAGGCTTTCGCTATTGATTTTTTTCAAAATAGCGAATACAATATTCACAGAATTGACCAAAATGCGGCGGTTGTACTCCAACTGGTCGGCTGCGGTGCTTTTCCCCTTTTTGCCGGGCTTCCCCGCAGGGCCCGCATCGGCAGCGGTGTCCTTCAGGTCGATCACGGCGCCGTTGCGCTGGGGCGTGCGGCCCAGAAGGTAATCGCAGGAAACGCCGTAATAGTCGGAGACCCGCGCCACAAAGTCCAGACCACATTCCCGAATGCCCTTTTCATAATGGGACAAAAGCGCCTGGGAAACGCCCAGGTCCGCCGCCACCTTTTTCTGGCTGTAGCCCTTCTCCTTGCGCAAAAGAGTCAGGATGCGAGGAAAATCAGTGTTCAAATCAAACCCACCGCGCCGCTTGCGATTCTCTCCTGCCATTTTAATCTCTCCTTACTGACATGCCGCCAAAAGGCGGTCTGTCCGGCTCTATCTCCTGTCACTTCTCTCTCCTCACTATAAATATACATCCTGTAGAGGGGGTTGTAAAGGGAATTTTTTTGAAATATACTTTTTGTATACACCATGAAAGGCTGCCGCAGCAGGGCAAATAAGGCCGAGGCTGCGCAGCTTCTGTCGAAAGGACGTGCCATTTTGAAATCCTATCTCATCCACCTGCTGCGCAACATGCCCTGCGAGGGAAACCTGGAGGGACGATACATCGGCCGGACGGAGTCCCCCCTGGCGGACAGCTCCATCGAAGGGCTGCTCCGGCTGAAGAAGCAGTACGCCTACCCAAGGGCCGGCGCCTTTTTCGCCAGCCCCTCCACCCGGTGCGTAGACACCCTGAAGCTTTTGTACCCTCAGGCGGAGCCGGAGGTGGTGCTGGACCTGGCCGAATGTGATTTCGGCGACTGGGAGGGCCGCACCGCCCAGGAATTGCAGGAGAACCCGAAGTTTGCCGCCTGGCTGCAAAACGGCGGCCAGAGCGCGCCCCCCAACGGGGAAAGCGGGCCGGTGTTCGTCCAGCGGGTGTGCGGCGGCTTTGAACTGCTGGTGCAAAATGTCATCGCCCGGGGGCTCACGGAGTCGGTGCTGGTGGCCCCCGCCGGGGTGCTTACCGCCATTTTGAGCGCCTACGGCCTGCCCAGGGCAAAGCCCCTGGACTGGATGTGCGACCCGGGCTTCGGCTACTCTGTCAGGATCACCCCGGGGCTGTGGATGCGCTCGCCGGTGATGGAGGTGTTCGGGCTTATCCCTAAAGAGGTGGAAAAATAAGGGAAGCACCGGCAAAGCGGGACTTCATGCTTCAATGTGCTCCGGAATACTCAAACTCTATGATTTTATAACCATTCCGTGAGGTTATTTTTCCTTGCCTTATAGACCCACGCGGCGGTGATTTTCCCACTTGACAAACGGAGATCTTCCCGATATAATGCCAAATAAGAACAGAAAAAGACTGTGAAGGGAAAAAGATGCCGATGCGCCGCCCAAAGAGAGCCTGGCACGCTGAGAACAGGCGGGGCGCGCGGCATGGATGCTCATCCCGGAGTCTCCCATCTGAAGCGGGCCAAGCGCAGCCGGGCCGTTAGGATGGGACGCGTGGCAGCGTTACAGGCCGGCCCCTGTGGAAGATCGCCCTGGGGCGCTGAGGGCACAACGATGTGCCGAACACGGGTGGTACCGCGTGGACAAGTTTCCTCGCCCCGGATGTGGCTTTTGCCGCGTCCGGGCTTTTTATTTTTCTGAAAGGCAGGTATGCTCTCATGAATCAAGGATACCGAAAATACAAGCCCTTCTCTCCCATTTCCCTGCCTGACCGCACCTGGCCCGACAAGGTCATTGACAAGGCGCCGGTCTGGTGCAGCGTGGATCTGCGGGACGGCAACCAGGCCCTGATAAACCCCATGAATCTGAATCAGAAGCTGGAGTTTTTCCAGCTGCTGTGCGACGTGGGATTCAAGGAGATCGAGGTGGGGTTTCCTTCCGCCTCAGAGACGGAATATGAAATACTGCGGGCCCTGATCGAGCAGGAGCTGATCCCGGAGGACGTGACGGTGCAGGTGCTGGTCCAGGCCAGAGAGCACCTCATCAGAAAAACCTTTGAGGCCATCGACGGCGCGAAAAACGTCATCGTGCACTTTTACAATTCCACCTCCACCCTCCAGCGAAAGGTGGTATTCAACACAGACATGCAGGGCGTCATTGACATCGCCGTGGAGGGTGCGAGGCTCATCAAGCGCCTGACCGACGAGATGACCGCCAGGAACGATATCAATATCCGCTATGAGTATTCGCCGGAAAGCTTTTCCGGCACGGAGATGGAAAACGCCGTGCTCATCTGCGACCGGGTGCTGGAAGAGCTGGGGGCTACGCCGGAGGACAAGGTCATCATCAACCTGCCCAACACGGTGGAGATGAGCACCCCCAACACCTATGCCGACCAGATCGAATACTGCTGCCGGAACATGAAACGCCGGGACAGCGCCATCATCAGCCTGCACCCCCACAACGACCGGGGAACCGGCACCGCCGCCACAGAGCTTGGCGTCATGGCCGGTGCCGAGCGGGTAGAGGGCACCCTGTTCGGCAACGGGGAGCGCACCGGCAACGCGGACATCATGAACATCGCCATGAACCTGTACTCCCAGGGCGTGGATCCAAAGCTGGATTTCTCCCACATGAATCATGTGAAGGAGGTGTATGAGGAATGTACCGGCATGAAGGTGCATCCCCGCCACCCCTATGCCGGTGAGCTGGTGTTCACCGCCTTTTCCGGCTCCCATCAGGACGCCATCAACAAGGGCGTCAACTACATGGCAAGGGAAAAATCCCCATACTGGGAAGTGCCCTATCTGCCCATCGACCCGGCGGACCTGGGCCGGCAGTACGAGCCCATTGTGCGCATCAACAGCCAGTCCGGCAAGGGCGGGGCGGCTTTTGTCATGCACCAGAGCTTCGGCTATGTGCTGCCCAAGGCCATGCACCCGGAGTTCGGCGCGCTGGTGAAGAAAGTCTGCGACCAGTGCGGAAGGGAGCTTGCCCCGGGCGAGGTGTTCGACATCTTCAAGCGGGAATACCTGGACGTGACCGAGCCCTACCACCTGTTGACCTACAAAATTTTTGAGGCGGACGGCGGCCACGGCGAGGTGGTGGTGGACTTTGAGGGCACCGTCCGCTATGACCACCACACCCGGCTGGTCTCCGGCAAGGGCAACGGCCCCATCGACGCTTTCTTCAACGCTCTGGGATCCGTGGGCGTAACGGGCTATGAGTTCGTCTCCTACAGCGAGCACGCCGTCACCGGCGGCGCGGACTCCAAGGCCGTGTCCTACATCCAGCTGAAGCACGGGGACGAGACCATCTTCGGCGTGGGCATGGATTCGAACATCAGCATCGCGTCCATCAAGGGCATCATCTGCGCCATCAACAGGCGTGAAAGGAAGGAAAACGAATGAAAACCTACAGCATTGCTGTCTTAAAGGGCGATTACATCGGCCCGGAGATCGTGGACGAGGCCGTGAAGGTCCTGAAAAAGGCCGGGGAGAGGTTCGGCTTTGAGCTGGAGCTTCACCGGGCCTTATTGGGCGGCGAGGCCATCGACGCCACGGGCAGGCCCCTGCCGGAGGAAACGGTCAATATCTGCAAAGCCGCCGATTCCGTGCTGCTGGGCGCCGTGGGCGGCCCAAAGTGGGATTCGCAGCCCGGGCCCAACCGGCCGGAAAAGGGCTTACTTGGCATCCGCAAGGCGCTGGATCTGTACGCGAACCTGCGCCCCGCCGTGATCTTCCCGTCTCTGCGGGAGGCTTCGCCCCTGAAGCCGCAGATCATTGAGGACGGCCTGGACATCATGGTGGTAAGGGAACTGACCGGTGGCATCTACTTCGGCGATCGGGGCACCACGGAGGAAAACGGCGTGAAGTCGGCCTTCGACACGGAACGCTACAGCCTGCCGGAAATTCAGCGCATTGCCAGGGTGGCCTTCGACATGGCCATGAAGCGGCGGAAGAAGCTGACCAGCGTGGACAAGGCAAACGTGCTGGACACCTCCCGGCTGTGGAGGGCCACGGTGGACGAGATGGCGAAGGAATATCCGGAGGTGGAGGTGAACCACATGTATGTGGACAACTGCGCCATGCAGCTGGTGCGGGACCCTGCCCAGTTTGACGTGATCGTCACCTCCAACATGTTCGGCGACATTCTCTCCGACGAGGCCTCCATGATCACCGGCTCCATCGGCATGCTGGCCTCCGCCAGCCTGGGGGACAGCGGCTTTGGCCTGTACGAGCCCATCCACGGCTCCGCGCCGGATATTGGCGGCCGGAACATTGCAAACCCCCTGGCCACCATTTTGAGCGCCGCCATGATGCTGCGCTATTCCTTAAACGAGCCCGAGGCCGCTCAGGCCATTGAGGAGGCGGTGGGAAAGGCGCTGGACACCGCCCGCACCCCGGACATCTTCACCCCGGGGCAGGGGGTCAGGAAGGCTTCCTGCTCTGAAATGGGCGACCTTGTGGCCGCGCTGCTGTAACGAGAATCGGAATAGAAAAGGCCAAGGGCCGGAGAGGCGTTCCAGCGCTTCCCCGGCCCTTTTCTAAACAGCTAAGCTCTAAAGCTAACTCCACAAATTGCCTTGAGCCTGATACGCTTCCTTCCAATACCTGTCCATGTTGGAAAGCAGTTCTTCCCTGGTGAGCCCGCCGTCGATCAGCTCCCGCAACCAGGCGTCTGCCTGCTCCTGCCAGCCGGCCCAGGCCTCATACATCGTTGGCTCGTAGGAATACCGATAGGTAGCGCTTTCCGAGATCATTTCCAGGTCCACGGCCAGATCGCCCTCCTCAAAAGAAGGCTCCAGGTTCTCCGCCGTCGTGTGGAGGGGCTCGGTGGACAAAACCTTCGCATAATGGGTGTTGTTGTCGGCGTTGGAGAGAAACGAGAGGAAACAGAACGCGATCTCCTTTTCCTCGCAGGAGGCGGAAATCGCCCAGCCCGTGCAGTCCTGGGGGGTCTGCACCGCCGTGTTGGTGGTGCCCTTTGGGTACTCCTTCACATCCCAGCTGCCCTCCGGCATTTTCTCCCGCAGGGTGGCCATGACGGAACGATCCGCCAGCAGAAAGGCCACTTTCCCCTCAAGAAAGGCGTTTACCGCGTCCTCCACGGTGTAGGAGAGGGAATCCCCCGACGAAGCCAGAACCTGAAGAAATTCCTCCAGGCCATCGGCCGCCCGCTGAGAGGAAAAAATGGTCTCCCCCTCCTCTCCGGGCGCAAAGTACGCTGCGCAGTCGGAGGCCGTTCGGCTTTGGCCGATGGTGCTCCACAAAATGGAGTTGAAATAGTCCACGAGGCGATCCTTCCCGGCAAAGGCCAGGCCGCCGTTTTCCAGCTGAGTGCCGGCCTTGGTGAGCTGAGCCCAGGTGCGGCTGTAGACCCAGTCGCTCTCTTCGCGGCCCTCGTTGTATTGGTCCACCCAGTCTGTCCGATAATACAACAGATCCAGGGTCATGTCGCAGGGGATCAGATACCCGGTGCCCTCTCCCAAAGCGGAAATGCACAGCTTGGCGGCTGAGGCCATGGCGGCGTAGTCCTCCCAGCCGTCCAGATACCGGCTGAAATCCCACAGGTCTCCCGCTTTGGCAAGGGCCGCAGCCCTGTCTTCCGGCAGCTGCGCCAGATCGAGCTCGCCATTTTGCAATGCCCGCTCGATATCCTCAAAGCTCTCATAGCTTTTGACCTCGATCTCCGTATTGGGGAAATCGGCCCGGTACTTCTCGGCGATCTCTTCCAGCACGGCGGTGTCGTCGGGAACGCCCGCGCAATTCAGCTCTCCCAAAACGAGCTTTGCCGCCCGGCCGTCGTTTACCGCCGTGGGCGCGGGCGTCGACACAGGGCTTGAAACAGCCTGACTGCTTTTACAGCCAAACAGACCGCAGCAGGCCGTGGCCACGCACAGGAAGCACAGGAAAAGGCATCGCGCTTTGCGCTTCTTCATAGACTCAGACCTTTACGATATAATCCGCCTTACGCTCCTTGGGCTGAGGCGCGGGGCCGTCCCCGTAGCCCAGGGCCAGAGAGCCCACGCCCCGCAGGGTCTCCGGCAGGCCCCAGCTCTTTAAGAGGGCCTTGCCCTCCGGCAGCTCGAACATCTCGTGCTCCCCGTGGATCCAGCAGGTGCCCAGGCCCAGTGCGTGGGCAGCGTCCATCATAGTGGTCAGCACACAGGCGCCGTCCTCGGCGCAGGTGTGGTTGGGCTGGGAAAAGACCAGCAGGATGTAGGGCGCGCCATAGTAGGGATCGCTGTCAAAGCCCCGGGCCTTGCAGTTCAATTCCTGGACAGCCCTGCGGGCCGCCGGATCCTTGACCGCCACAATGACCGGGGACTGGGCGCCCATGGCCGTGGGGGCCCAGGTACCGGCCTCCAGAACGGCGTCCAGCTTTTCCTCCTCCACCGGCTTGTTCAGATATTTCCGGATGCTGCGGCGGGTCTTCAGCAGTGTGAGCATTTCGTTTTCCATCTTCGTCCATCCTTTCCTTTGTCTGATTTATTCATAGTGTACTCCATTTGACCGGGAAATACAAGCAAAACAGAAATATAAAGTACATATAAGCTCGTCAGTTCTGCTGCGCTTCCCGCAGGAGCCGAACCAGCAATTCTCCCGTTCCCACGTTATAGCCGCTAATGCTATAAAGCGAAATGCCCTTGCAGTCTGCCAGGGTGACCAGGGGCAGCTTATCCGGGTCCGTAAACAGGCAGCGGGCCAAAACGGAAGCCGTTTCTCTGTCCGCGTCAAGCCACAGGGTCGCGTTGGGCAGCGCCGCAAGAGCTTTCTGCAGCGTGGGATCCTGCCGCTGGTCCTTCTCCCCCAGCACCAGGTGGATAGAGCAGTCGGCCAGGCCGGGCGCTGCCTCCCGCAGCTCATTTAAGAGATGCTCGGTGGGCTCCCGGTTGGGCTCAAGCCAGGCAAAGACGGAATGCTTTGCCTTACACATCAAGCTTGCGCTTTCCTGGGCGGAGCCCTCAAGAGAAACAAGCGTGAAGGGCAGCAGCGGAATGGAAGTAAGCATCTGGGCGGTGCCGGCCTTTCGACAGGTGGGGGCAAGGCCCGCCTCCTCCCCCGCCTTCAGGGAGACATTCCAGCACCGGGCAAGCTGGCCGCCGTCCGGCAGACGCAGTACCGTAATGGCCCGGTACTCCCCGGCCGCAAGGGCAAGGCTTACGGTCTCCCCGGCAGGGATGGGCGCATCAAGAGAACAGGCGTGCCACTCCCCCGCCTGATAGCGGGACAGGGAGAAATTCCGCCAGGGCAGCAGCCCGGCGTCCTTGGGAGCCGTCAGGCGCAGAATGGCCACAGGCTCCTCGTCCAATCTGCGGAACATGCCATCGGAAAAGTATTCCGGCCGGCCGTCCAGCGGAGAAAGGCGCGCGGGAACGGCCAAGCTCCTGCACAGGGTGCAGAAAAGCACATGGCGGGTCCGCTCGTTGCCGGCACGCAGCCGGAAGCACCCCGCCGGGGTTCCGCACAGCCTGGGATAAACGTTCTCCGATCGGACATTTTCCCCCATCCAAGCCCATATCTTTCGGGGCGAGCGGGCAAACTCCTGCCGCTGCTCCCGCGAAAACGCGCCGGATAGCCCCTCACGCCAGGGATACAACGGCTCCAGGCCGACCCTGGGGGAAAGCAAGGCGCTTTCAAACACATCCTTCGGGAGCTCCCCCAGCTGCGAAAGGACGGGGAGAGTTTCTTCGAGAACAGCCTGCCGGGGCGCGCCGGCCCTGTCCTTTTCCGATAAGGTCGCCAGCACTTGTTCCTCCTCTGGAGAAAGAACAGTGTCCGATTTTTCGTTCTCTATCCATTTCTTACGAGAGGTGGCGGCACTTTCCAGCCATGCAGCGCGCAGCTTTTTCTTTTCCGGCGGCAAGGACGTGGGCAAGGCACTTTTCCCGGCAGGAGCGTAAAAATCGAAATCAGTGGGCTGCGCCGCGCCTTGAAAGGGCTTCAGTGTCAGCGTCACCATATCCGCGGCGTCAAGAGAGGTGAGGGCCTCACCAAAATAACCATCCGAAAAAGCGGACAGTTTTACGCTGCCTTTTCCCAGCCGCAGAGATGTGACACCGTCTGCCGACGTTTTCCGGGCGGCGATCTCCTGAAAGCCTCCCATGTTGAGGATGGAAAAGCTCACCCGCACATTCGGCACAGGGCTACCATCCTCCCTTATCACTTTGGCGGTAAGAGGCTTTACCTCCGCGTATCGGGCGGTCACGGTCTCGTAGATCAGGCCATCCTCGTCATACAGATCGAGAGGCTCGGTTTGGGGGAACAGGAAGCCCCAATCCTGTTCCGTGCCCGCCAAAAACGTGCGGGCGCATATCATCATGGCGCGTGACGCCGCTCCGGGGAACCAGCCCCGGTCCAACTCGGGCTCCGGCTCGCAGGCGCCGAAAAAGCGCCACCGGCGCCCGTCCCAGACCTCCACCCAGGCATGATTGTCGTCGCAGTGGGACCACCAGGGAGCATACACCTGCCTGGCGGCAATGCCAACGCTGCGCAGAGCGCTGACCGCAAAAACGGACTCTTCTCCGCAACGGCCAAAGCCCCGCAGATAGGTCTCCATAGGAGAAGAGGTTCTGCCGTCGGTGGAACGGTAGGTCACATGCTCCGCGCACCAGCGGTTTACTTCTAAAATTGCGTTTTCCAGCGGCAGGCCCCGCACGCGTGCGGCAAGGCTTTGACGGAACACGCCGCGGCAGTCGCAGAGCTCCTCATTATTGACGCGGGGGTACAACACATATAGCAGGAAAAGCTCCTCCGAAAGCTCTGCGCACCAGGGGAACTCCTCCCGGGCGGACAGGGCTTCCCGGACAAATCGCAGCAGGAGCTTCGGATCATAGTCCCCTAAATCGGATAGTGGCAGCGTTGCCAGGACAAATTCCAGCAGCGCGCGTTCTTCCCCAGAACAGCTTTGCAAAACACTGTCCGCTTTTTTACTCACTTCGTTCAGGGATGCCTGCCTCTTCGGCCAAAATTTCCAGATGTATCCCTGTAGCTCTTTGGATAAGTTCATAATCTGTTCAGCGCCTCCCTTGCCGCTCTTATTTTTCCGCTGTCCGTGCGGAATATCTCATATTCTGAAAAGCCTGGCAGGCCCATATTGACGCCAGGCCTGCGGTATTTCATGCCGCTCTCCACCACGCGTTTGCCGCTCAAATGGAAGCTGCGAGCCTCCGGCAGGGCCTTCCCCAGCCGCAAAATCGCGCCGTCATCGATGCCCGCGCCCAGCAGGAGTTCCACATCCCCACGCAGGGGGAACAATTCTTTTAGGAGCGCCGACCCATCCTCGCACCTTGCCGCCTGGCCGGAGGTGAGCACGGTGTCCACTCCCAGGGCGCGGCAGTTCTCCAGCGTGCGGAAGGGATCCCGGCACGCATCGAAGGCCCGGTGCAGCGTGAAACGCTTCCCCGCCCGATGGGCAAGGGTAACCAGCCGCCCAGTGCGTTCCACGTCCAGATCGCCGTCCGGCAGAAGAAAGCCGGAAACGAGCGCGTCGGCGCCCGCCTCTAACAGCGCCTGGGCATCCTCCAGCATCTGTCCGAATTCCAGGTCAGTGTATAAAAAGTCGCCAAAGCGGGGCCGAACCATGGCGTGGACGGGCAAGGCGGTCTCCGCCTTCACCGCCCGCAACAAAGACAGGGAAGGCGTCACGCCGCCCACAAGCAGATCGCCGCAGAGCTCGATCCGATCCGCGCCGCCCTCTTTGGCGGCCAGGGCCGATTCCATGCTGTCCACGCAGACTTCCAGCACTTTTTCCATAGCGGCCCCTCACTGGTTCAGGGTGACTTCCAGCACGGTGTCCACCGGGTCGGGCAGCACCGGGTCGGGCCCCAAATCGGCAAACACCACGTCCGGGTAATTGTCGTAGACCCACCCCTTGGCAATGGGTACCTCCGCGCCGGTAGACAGCATGCGCACCTCCTTCACCTGCTCTTTGGAAAGGCCGATCAGGGGGATGCAGCCCACGGTGTTTTCAAACAGATGGTAGTAGAGCTTATTGCCGTTTCTGGTAATGCGGCCCACGTCCGGCTTGGGGAGGCTCGCCTTGCCGCAGCCGTAAATGCTCTTGGCGTTCAGGCGCATCCACTTCCCAATGTCCGCTAAAATGGACAGAGATTCCTCCGGGATGTTCCCTTTGGCGTCGGGGCCAACATTTAAAAGCAGATTGCCGCCCTTGGAGACGCACTCCACCAGCTTTTTGATGAGCATGGAGGATGGCTTGAAGAAGTGATCCGTGCGGCAATAGCCCCAGTTGTTATTCATTGTGATACAGGCTTCCCAGATCAGATCATTGCCGTTTTTGTCCTGCAAGCCGTTGGGCGGGATGATCTGCTCCGGGCTGACAAAGTCTCCGTGGTAGGGGGTGGGATTTCCCTCCCACATGGAGCCGAAGCCCTCGCCGCTGACCTCTAGGCGGTTGTCGATGATGACACCGGGCTGCAAAGAGCGCACCATGTCCACCAGCTCTGTGGCTCTCCACTTTTCGCCGCGCATGGCGTCCGGGCCCTCGCCGTAGGAGAAATCGAACCACAGTATATCCAGCTTGCCGTAATTGGTGCAGATTTCCCGCACCTGATTGTGCAGGTACTCCACATAGCGGCCAAAGTCGCGGTTTTCATTGGAATAGCTGGGGTCGTCCCGCATGGGATGATGGGCGTCGCCGTAGTGGGGGTAGTCTTCGTGGTACCAATCCAGCAGGGAAAAGTACAGGCCCACCTTCAAGCCCTCGGCCCGCATGGCCTCCACGTATTCCTTTACAAGATCCCGGCCGCACCTGGTGTTGGTGGATTTGAAATCGGTGTACCTGCTGTCAAAGAGACAGAAGCCGTCGTGGTGCTTCGCGGTGAGCACGGCGTATTTCATGCCGGCTTCCTTGGCTGCCCTCGCCCACTTTCTGGGGTCGAAATCCACCGGGTCGAACTCCTCGAAATATTTCATGTACTCCTCTTTCGGGATGCGCTCCGTGCTACGAACCCACTCGCCTCTGGCGGGGATGGCGTACAGCCCCCAGTGGATGAACATGCCGAACCTGGCCTGGGTGTACCAGGCCATGCGCTTTTCGTATTCCGCTCTGTCAAATTTGTACATCAAAACAGCTCCTTTCCGCTTTGCACCTGCGATGGTCGCTGAGCGCCGGCGGCGCTCATATAATGGCTGCATAAAGGAGACAGCAGCTCGTGCCCGACCACATCTTTCGCGGCTATTTTATCACAAGAGCCGAAAAATGAAAAGAAAAGATTTTCTTTTTCCTATGGGAATTTTTCCAAAATAA
This sequence comes from uncultured Acutalibacter sp., assembly GCA_964648555.1. Lineage (GTDB taxonomy): Bacteria > Bacillota > Clostridia > Oscillospirales > Acutalibacteraceae > Acutalibacter. The sequence continues at coordinate 2,291 of CAZYLJ010000020.1, read as the reverse complement.
TGTTATACTATAAGAAATCGCCGGAGAGGAGAATGTAAAATGGATACTATCATCACGACAAAGCAGGGTAAGATCGAAGGGCTTGTAAGCGGCGACGGGAAAACCGTCGTTTTCCGAGGCGTTCCCTACGCCGAAGCCCCGGTGGGAAGCCTGCGCTTTCACCGGCCCGTGGCCCGCACGCCCTGGGAGGGCGTGCTGCCCTGCAAGGAGTTCGGCCCAAGGTGTCCTCAGGCCGACCTGACGCAAATGGACTTTTACGCCAAGGAGTTTTACGACGAGATGGTTCCTCCCTGCGGCGAGGACTGCCTGAAGCTCAACATCTGGACGCCCAGGGATGCGGCGCCCGACGCCAAGCTACCGGTGCTGTTCTGGATTCACGGCGGGGCGTTCATGCACGGCTGCGGCAGTGAAAAAGAATTTGATGGCGAGGGCTTCGCCAGGAAGGGCGTCATTCTCGTCACCATCAACTACAGGGTCAACGTGTTCGGCTTCTTTGCCCACCCGGATCTGGAACAGGAAACGGAAGAGGGCGTCTCCGGCAACTACGGCATCCTGGATCAAATTTTTGCTCTTTCCTGGGTGAGGGAGAACATCGAGGCCTTTGGCGGCGACCCGGAGAAGATCACCCTGGCCGGCCAGTCCGCCGGGTGCATGAGCGTGCAGGACATCATCTCCTCCCCTCTTTCCAGGGGGATGATGAAGGGCGCTATCCTGCAAAGCGGCGGCGGCCTGCTGGCCCTGCACGCCACGCCTGAGAAGCAGCAGCTGTGGGAAATCTCCCAAATGCTGATGGAGCGTTTGGGCGTGAAGTCGGTCAAGGAGCTGCGGGAGGTCCCCGCCCAAGAACTGATGGAGGCCGCCTACGCCGTGAGCGGGCCCGGCCTGGGCTGGACGCCCCACAAGGACGGCTGGCTGCTGCCCGGCACCACCGACGAATTGGCCGAATCCGGCAAGATACACGACATCCATTACATGATCGGCTCCTGCGGTAACGACATCGGCGGCAGCGACCTGCTGCCCACCGCCGGGGCCCGCTGGTGCGAAAACCAGTTGAAGCTGGGCAGGGCTCCCGCGTACCAGTATTACTTTGATCGGAAGCTGCCCGGCGACGACGCCGGCGCGTTCCACTCCAGCGAGCTGTGGTACGTGTTTGAGACCCTGCCCCGCTGCTGGCGGCCCTGGGAGGATAACGACTGGGAGCTTTCCAGAGTTATGTCAACCTATTGGGCCAATTTTGCCAAGACCGGCGACCCAAACGGCGAGGACGTTCCCCATTGGGAGCCCTACACTGCGGAGCATAAGGGGCACATGGAGTTAAAATAATTTTATGGTAACAAGAGAGCCGTCCGGCAGGCAGCCGGGCGGCTCAATTTTTGTTTGCTGTAAATCTCAGCGCGGAGGCCCTTACTTGATCTCTTTAGACTCGATCTCCGCCTGGGCCTTGGCGATGAACTCTTCAATGGACATGGCGCCCAGGTCGCCGTCCTTGCGGTGGCGGGGCGAGATGGTACCGGTCTCCACTTCCTTGTCGCCCACCACCAGCATGTAGGGCGTCTGCTGCAGCTGGGCTTCTCTGATCTTATAGCCGATCTTCTCGTTGCGCTCGTCGCACTCCACCCGCAGGCCGGCGCTTTCCAGCTTCTGCTTCAGGCTCTCGGCATATTCGTGGTGCCTGTCACTGATGGGCAGGATGACCGCCTGAACCGGGGAGAGCCACAACGGGAACTTTCCGGCGAAGTGCTCGGTGATAACGCCGATGAACCGTTCGATTGAACCCAGTACCACACGGTGGATCATGACGGGCCGGTGTTTCTCGCCGTCCGCGCCCACATATTCCAGCTGGAAGCGCTCGGGCAGCTGCAGGTCAAGCTGGATGGTGCCGCACTGCCAGGTGCGGCCCAGAGAGTCGGAGATGTGGAAGTCCAGCTTGGGGCCGTAGAAGGCGCCGTCGCCCTCGTTGATGACGTAGTCCTTACCCATTTCCTCAATGGCGCTTTTCAGAATGTCCGTGGCAAAGTCCCAGGTCTCCTTCTCGCCCAAATGGTCCTCCGGCATGGTGGAGACCTCCACCGTGTAGGTCAGGCCAAAGGTGGAATAGACCTCGTCGAAGAGCTTTACCACATTTTTGATCTCGTCCTTCATTTGATCCCAGGTCATGAAGATATGGGCGTCGTCCTGGGTGAAGCACCGCACCCTGAACAGGCCGTGGAGGGTACCGGAAAGCTCGTGGCGGTGCACCAGGCCCAGCTCGCCCACCCGCAGGGGCAGGTCCCGGTAGGAGTGGGGCTCGC
>CAZYLJ010000019.1:0-17070 GCA_964648555.1 uncultured Acutalibacter sp. | reverse complement strand
AGAAGCTGCTTGAACTGCTGGGGGGCCTGGGGCAGGGCGTAGAACTTGCCCGGATGTTTCCGGGAGGGCACCAGATAGTCCCTGGCCCCCTCGGGAGAGGAGACAGTCAGGATGGGAGTGGTGATCTCCAAAAAGCCGTGGTCCTCCATGGCCCGGCGCAAAGCGGACACCACCTGGCACCGCATGACGATGTTCTTCTTTACCTGGGGGTTTCTGAGATCGAGATAGCGGTACTTTAACCGCTGGATCTCGTCCGCGTCCCTGGAAAAGTTGATCTCAAAGGGGAGCTCGTTATAGCGGCAGCGGCCCAAAACCTTAATTTCACTGGGCACCACCTCGATGTCGCCGGTGGGCAGCTTGGGGTTCTTGCTGGTGCGCTCCCGCACCTCCCCCGTCACCTGAATGGTGGATTCCTTATTGAGGGCCTTTACCTGGGCCATAAGCGCCTCGGTCTCCAATACGATCTGCGTGGTGCCGTAAAAGTCCCGCAGCACCACAAAACCCAGATTGCCGCCCACCTCGCGCAGGTTTTCCATCCACCCGCACAGGGTGACCTTCTCCCCTGCGTCAGAAAGCCGCAGCTCCCCGCAGTTGTGTGTTCTCGACTGTGTCATCCTTCATTTTCCCTCTTTCTCTTTTTTGTGACTGTCGATAGCCGTCAGGATAAACGCTCCCATCACCAAAATGGGAAGCAGCACCCGCAGGTACAAAAAACCTTTTGGCTCAAAAGGCAGGCTCGCGTCCGGCAGAAGCCCAAAGACCCAAGCCGCCGCTGTGAAAAACCGCCGCAAACATACTGCTTTCTCCCTGTTAAAATCCCAAATCTTCCGCCGCGGTGCTGGCGGTGAGATACGCGTCCATAAAATCTTCCCCGATGGAGATTCTCTTCTTTTCTCCGGTCTCCATATCCTTCAATTCCGCCTCGCCGGACTGTAGCTCGTCGTCGCCAAGCACCAGGGTAAATTTCGCGCCGATGCGGTCGGCGTACTTCATCTGGGCCTTTAAACCCCTGGCGCACAGATCGCAGTCAGCGGCCACGCCGCACTTGTGCAGCTGATTTACCAGCAGCAGAGACTTTTCCAGCGCCGCCTCTCCCATAGAGGCAATGTACACCTCGCACTTCATTCCCTCCGGGAACTCCGTCTGCTGGGCATCTAAGGCCTGCATGATGCGGTCAAGCCCCAGGCCGAAGCCCAAGGCCGGAGTGGCCTTGCCGCCCAACTCCTCCACCAGGCCGTCATACCGGCCGCCGCCGCCCAGGGCAAAGCCCAGGCTTTTAGAGGGGAACTCAAACACGGTACGGGTGTAGTAGTCCAGGCCACGCACCAGGCCGGGATCCAGCTCATAGGAAATGCCCATGACAGTCAGGTACTTCTGCACGCTTCCAAAGTGGGCCTTGCAGTCCTCACACAGGTAATCGGTGATCTTCGGCGCGCCCTCGGCGATCTCCTTGCACTCCGGGCTCTTGCAGTCAAGAATACGCATGGGGTTCCTGTCCAGCCGGGACAGACAGGTGTCGCACAGCTTGTCCTTATATTGAGAGAAATATTCCGTCAGCGCCTTGCGGTACTCCGCCCGGCAGGTGGGGCAGCCGATGGAATTGAGCTGCAAGCCCACGTCCTCCAGTCCCAGCCGATGAAATGCGCTCAGCGCCATGGCGATGACCTGGGCATCCGCTGCGGGCTCCGCCGCGCCGAACATCTCTACACCAAATGTGTGGAACTCCCGCAAACGGCCAGCCTGGGGCTTTTCGTAGCGGTAACAGGGAATGTTGTAATAAAGCTTTACCGGGTATCCGGCGTTGTACAGGCCGTTTTCCAGCATGGCCCGCACCGCCCCGGCAGTGCCCTCCGGCCGCAAAGTGACGGACCGCCCACCCTTGTCCTCAAAGGTATACATCTGCTTTTCCACCACGTCGGTGGTGTCGCCCACACCCCGCAGGAAAAGCTCCGTATGCTCAAAAACGGGAAGGCGCACCTCCCCAAAGCCGTTTAACTCCGCCTCACTTTTGAAGACACTTTCCACGGCCTGCCATTTTTCCGAGGCAGTCGTACTGCTCCCGCCCGGGACGATATCCACCGTCCCCTTGGGGGCTTTCGTAATGAGCTCCATTTCGCACTCTCCTCTTTGCTATCTGCCGCTTCCCATCTGGCCGGTGGCGGCAAATCTCTTTTCATATTTTAGCAGGGATTTTTCCAGCGCCGTCTCCCCATCCAGGCCCAGGGCCTCCGTTGTTCTTCCCGCATGGCCATGCTACCCTTTCTCTTCCAAATATCCTCTTAATCATAAAACAGACCGGGCAAAAAAGCAAGCCCGGCCTGAAAAATGTACACGCGAAAGCTCTTCTTTTTTCCTTATCCGATGGGCTCCCGAACGATGTCGCGCCAATCCAGGTCGCCCCGCTCCAGGCCGTGGATGAGCACCTCCGCCGTGGCAATGTTGGTCGCCACGGGAATGCTGTGCATGTCGCACAGGCGCAGCAGGTTCATATCGTTGGGCTCGTTTGGCTTTGGATTCAGGGGGTCCCGGAAAAACAGCAGCAGATCGATCTCATTGCAGGCGATGCGTGCCGCAATCTGCTGGTCGCCGCCCTGAGAGCCGCTCAAAAACCGCTGCAGCTTCAGCCCTGTGGCCTCGGACACCATCTTGCCGGTGGTGCCGGTGCCGCACAGGTTGTGGCGGCTCAAAATGCCGCAGTAGGCAATGCAGAATTGAACCATCAATTCTTTTTTCGCGTCATGGGCCGTCAATGCTATGTTCATATGTACTCCTCCTCTTTTTTGTACTTACACTCACCCAATAATCAAAAGCTATATCCCGGAAAGGGGAATGTCCTCCCCTTCCAGCCGTCCGGCGATCCTGCTCAGGGCCATCATGCCGGGAGAACCGCCCCTGGCGGGCCTTCCCTTCAAAAAGGCCGCCGCCATGGAAAAATCCTCCGGCACCACACCCATAAGCCGTACCCCGGCGCCGTCTATCACGCCGTCCAGGTCGCCATAGGCGCCGGTCGCGCTGAAAAAATCTCCGTTAAACCTGTCAATGACCAGCCGCCGGTCTTTCACCTCCAGCCTTTCCAGCAGCACGGAAACCGCGCTGGTCCCCCGCACACAGACGGGATCGGGACTGCAAACGAGAATTGCCCGGTCCGCCGCGCAGGCCGCCGCCCGGAAACCGACGCCAACACCCGCCGGGGAATCCAGCAGCACATAGTCGAAATACTCTTTCAGAAGAGGCACCAGCTTTTTCATCACGCCGGGATAGATCAGGTCCTCCCCGGAGGACGGTGCAGGAAGCAGGAACAGTCCCTCGCTTTCCCCGCAGGGATAAATGGCCTCCGCCGGAGCACACCGGCCAAACACAACGTCTGAGATATCAAACACAAGGTTTTCCTCCGTGCCCGTCATGCGGTCAAGGCTCCGCAGGCCTGCGTCGCAGTCGACAAGCAGCACTCTGCGTCCCCTTTGGGCCAGGGCGCGGCCCAGACCCACAGTTACCGTGGATTTGCCAACGCCACCCTTTCCAGACGTGATCACAGCTGAAATACCCATAAGCTCTTTACCTCATTGATTCATCTTAGCACGTTGCGGGCCTTTTGTCAAAAACAAATACTTATTTTCCAGATTCTTGTGAAATTTGTACAAGAATCGACCCGCATTTTTAGTTGTTAATTGTTTCGCCCTATCCCCCACCATCGTAGTAGGGGGAGTCGGGCTTTTTCGTGGGCCCGGGGGTGGGCTCCTCCTCGCCGGAAGAGGGCGCAGGTGTGGCGTCTTCCTCCCCGGTGAAGGGTACGCTGGGCACGTCATCCCCTCTGCCAGGGGTGGGGGTAGGCGTGGGCGCGGCGGTAGCGGCGGGCTCATCGCCCTGCCGGCCGCCCTCTTCGCCGTTTCCAAGACTGGAGCTCATAAACTCGTCCTGCTCCCGCTGCTCCTGGGCGGCCTTTTCCTCATCCAGCTCTTCCTTCGTTTTCAGCACCTCGCCCTCATCGTCCACCATGTTGCCGTCGGAATCGTACCGGTTGCCATCCTCATCCCAGGTGTAAAAGCCGAAATACTGGTCCAAAATGTCCTTTGCCACGTTCTGGGCGTACTGGCCCTTGTTGCCGTATTCCATCATGACCGCAATGGCGATTTCCGGATCCTCTGCCGGGGCGTAGCAAATAAAGCTGATATTTGGCTCCTTGGAGTCGTCCTCAGAGGTCTCGGCGGTACCGGTCTTACAGGCCACAGCCACCGGGTAATCGCCAAACACGGTGGAGGCTGTGCCGTAGCTGGCGGCGCCCAGCATGCCCTCTTTCACCACATTCAGTACATCCTGGGAAAGGCCCGCGTCGTACAGCACCTCGGGCTCATATTCTTCCAGGGTCTCCTGACGGGTGTAGTCCGTCACCTTTTTCAAAAAGTGGGTCTGCAGCCGCTTGCCGCCGTTGGCGATGGTGGCGCAGTAGGTGGCCAGCTGCACGGGGGTGAACATGTTGTCCGCCTGGCCGATAGCCGTCTGGGCGGAAGCGCCGTCCAGCCACTGTGTACCGTGGTTTTCAAAGTATTCCTGGGGGTTGGACATGGTGCCCGTGCTTTCGGTCAGCTCTACGCCTGTCTTCTCCCCCAAACCAAAGTATTTGGCGTACTCATCCAGCTTGGCGATGCCCAATTCCAGCCCCACGTTGCAGAAAAACTCGTTACAGGACTTGGCCAGGGCCGTGTAGACGTTGGCGTCCTGGTGAATGTCCGTGCATTTCAGCTCAAGCGGGCTTTTGCCCTCCTCGCCCAGAACAAACTCACCGTCGCAAAAATAGGTGGTAGAGGCGCTGATGTCCTGCTCCTGCAGGGCGGCCAAGGCTACCAGGGGCTTAAAGACAGACCCGGGGGTATAGACGCCCTGCAAGGCCCGGTTGAACATGGGCTGATTGGGGTCCTCGTTCAATTCAGTAAAATCCTCAAAGAAGGAGTTGGCGTCAAAGGTGGGATAGGAGGAGCTGACCAGCACGCCGAAATCTTTTACATCCAGGACTACCACCGCGCCGGAGGTGCAGTTTTTTGCCAGAGTATTTCCCTGGATGTTCTTTTTCAAAGAGAGGTTCGCCACCCTCTGCAGGTCGGAGCGCAGGGTGGTATACACCGTATGGCCCTCCTGGGGCTGGGTGGTAACGGCGGTGCTCTTCACCGCGCCGGTGTCGTCCTGGTAGATGGTCTCTTCCCCGCGGGTGCCTCGCAGCTCTTCCTCAAAGGCAGCTTCCAAGCCGTCCTGGCCCAGGGTGTCATCCCGCTTGTAGCCGGAAAGGTTCCCGCCGGTGTCGTATTCATAGGCGGTGCCGTTTTCCTCGGCTGCTTCCAGCTGCTCCTCCGTGATGGCGCCCACATGGCCCACCACGTGGGGGGCAAGGGTGCCGTCCTCCCCGTAATACCTGGTCACGGAGACCTGGGGCTCCACGCCCTGCCACTCGTTGGCCCGCTGGCTGATGATGCCTACGGTCTCGGCGCTCACATCTCTCGCCAGCACAAAGGGCGTAGTGCGGGAGTAGCCATCCTGCACCATGGCGTACCGCACCGAGCATACCGTCCGGGCATCCTCGGCGGCAAAGCCCTTGCACTCGTAAATGGCCTGCAGCTCTTTCATACATTCGTCAGCGGTGGCGTAGTCCGCCATGTTCAAGCTGGATTTCAGCCGGGCAATTTCCGTGTCGCTGTCCAGCTTGAACTGAAACGTGCCCTCCTCGTCCAGGTAAATGGGCAGGATGTCCCGCCATTCCTCGTTCCGCTCCGTCAGCAGGTCCACCACTGCCAGAATAGTGGCGTTACGCTCCTCGTACACCTCTTTCAGGCGGTTGAACACGATATCGTAGGTGGTGCGGTTCCCGGCCAGAATATTGCCGTCCGTGTCCAGAATCTCTCCTCTGGCCGCGTCGATCTCGATGACGTCGGTGCGGTCGCTCAGGGCCTGCTGCTCGAACTCATCGCCCTCTAACACCTGCCACTGAAACAGCCGAAACTCATACAGCAGGAAAACAGCCGCCAGCAGCAAAATGCAGAAGGCGTACCGGCTCGATTTTCCCAGCTTCGGCAGGTTCATAGCAAGAGTCCTTCCTTTCAAAATATCACGAAACGCCGTTGTCAGTTGTGCGCACCGCCTGGGAAAGCCCGCGGTTCAGCAGGTAGACCAGCGGCACAAAGAGCATGGTGTAAAAATACTTGGGCAGATAATGGTGCGTAAAGGCGTACTCCGGCATGGAGTAGCGGAAAAAGTACAGAAAGAACCACTGGGCGCAGACCGTCAGGCCAATGGTCCACAGGCCGGTGATGACGGCTGTGACCATGTTCACCTGAAAATACACCCGCACCAGAAGGCTGACAAAGAAACACAGTATGCACAGCACCAGGGCGTGGAAGCCCATAACGCCGGAAAGGCCGAAGTCGCAGAACAGCCCGCCCACGATACCAAAGGCCATAGCGGGCAGCTCCTCTTCAAACATGGCGATGGTGATGACCGCCGGGAAGATGAGGCAGGGCCGTACGCCAAACACGGCGGGCAGCAGGCCCGGCACCTCCTGCAGCATGAACAGCACCAAAAGCTCCAGGGTATAGGCAAGGTAACGGATGACCCGGTTGAAATCCTTCATTCCGCGTCCTCCTCTCCCCCGGAAGAGGCGGAGGACTGCTCCGACTCCGTGGTCTCCTCCCCCTTGCCGGGGAAGCTGACGATGACGAACACGTCCTGCACGGCGGCCAGGTCCTCGCTGGGCTGGATGACGGCATATTTTGACACGTCATTTTCCGCCTTCTCCACGCTTTTCACCTCTCCGATGAGGATCTCCTGGGGGTACTCGCCCCCCGCGCCGGAGGTGTAGACCAGGTCACCGGCCTCCAGCTTGGTGTCATTGGAAAGGTAGTTAAAGCGCAAAAGCCCGGAGCTTGCCGTCATGATGTCGCTACCGATGACACCGCTTTCCCGCTTGCCGATGCACACCGCCGCCACCTGCACGTCCTCGGAAAGGAGGCATGCGACCTTGCTGGTGGTGGCGTAAGCCTGGGTTACAACGCCCACCAGGCCCCGGTTCGTAATGACCGGGTCGCCTACGCTGATGCCCTCCAGGGTGCCCTTATCGATGGAAAAGCCGGAGAACACGTCGTTGGGGTCCCGCCCGATGACGGAGGCCGCCAGGGATTTATTTTCAGGCCGCTGGTCGGTGATCTCCAGCTGGATCTTTAACTGCTCGTTTTCCTGCTTGACCTTTTCGTACTCTCCCAGCTGTTGCTGTAATTGCGCCCGCTGATCCAGAAGGCTCTGGGCCAGGCTTTGCAGCTCATCCTTGCTCATGCCGTCCAAATCGAGGATCTCAGTGACGTTTTCCGTCACTGTGGTAGCCACCCCTTGCATGGGGGAGGACACAAAGCCCAGAAGGTTCGCCAAAAGGGAGCCGCCGGCGGTGGCTGTAAAGGCGATGAGGCCCAGAAGGACAACAATGGCGATGAGCAGCACCCTGAACGAGCTGCTTTTGAAAAAATCCTTCATGGCGAAGCCTCCTTTCTTCATACTTTAACAACTAGGACTGCGGGCACAGCAAAAGCTCCGCCAGCAGTCCCCTCGCTTTTCCTCTCAAACGCCTTACTTTTTCCGGTTGCGGTAATAGGACTTCGGCAGGTCCACCTCCAGACTCTTGCCGGTACCCTCCACCACACAGTCCAGGGGCCGCTCCGCCACGTGGACGGGGATGCCTGTCTCCTGGCTGACCAGCTTGTCCAGGCCACGCAGCAGCGCGCCGCCGCCGGTGAGCAGGATGCCTCTGTCGATGATGTCCGCCGCCAGCTCCGGAGGCGTCTTTTCCAGGGTGTCCTTAATAGCCTGTACCACCATCATCACGCTGTCGGCCAGGGCTTCCCGCACCTCGTCGGCATGGATGGTCACGTTCTTAGGCAGCCCGTCGATCAGGTTCCGTCCTTTGATCTCCACAAAAGCGTTGACAGTGTCCTCCGTGGGGAAGGCGGAGCCGATCTTCATCTTGATCTCCTCGGCGGTGCGTTCGCCGATAAGGAGGTTATACTTCTTTTTCACATAGGTGACGATGGCCTCGTCGAACTTGTCGCCGGCCATGCGCACGGAAACAGCGGTCACGATGTCCCCCAGAGAAATAACCGCCACCTCGCTGGTGCCGCCGCCGATATCCACCACCATGCTGCCGGTGGCCTCGCTGACGGGCAGGCCCGCGCCAATGGCCGCGGCCATTGGCTCCTCGATCAGATCGACGTTGTTGGAGCCGGCCTGACGGGCGGCATCCTCCACGGCCCTGCGCTCCACCTCCGTGACGCCGGAAGGGATGCAAATCACGATTCTGGGCCGGCTGAGCGTGCTGGACTTTAAGGCCTTCTTGATAAAGTATTTCAACATGGCGGCCGTCACGTCAAAGTCGGCGATGACGCCGTCCTTTAAAGGCCGCACCGCCACGATGGAACCGGGCGTCCTGCCCAGCATCTCCTTGGCCTGCTTGCCAACGGCCAGCACCTCGTCGCTGCGCACGTCCACAGCCACCACGGAGGGCTCCCGCATGACAATGCCCTTACCCCTCATAAACACAAGGGTATTGGCGGTGCCAAGGTCAATACCGATATCCTTTGAAAACATGGAAAACATAGAAAAAAATCCCGAAAACCACGACATCTGCAAAACTCTGCCTTTCTATGAAGTTACTGTCTTTCTTATCGTTCCCGGAATGGGCAAAAATTCCCACGGGTCAACACTTTCACCGACGTAAATTGGCACACTCCCGATAGGAGACCAATTTGTTTTATTATAACGCATTTTGCCGCATTTCTCAACAAGAAAGTTTACATAAACTCAGAAAATATTCAAAATCAGAAAATGTGCCGCATTTCTCAAAATCCCCCACAAGATATGGACAGCATAAGGCTGGGGAAGCGCGCTTTTACTGGCCTGTGCTGCCAAAGCCTCCCGTGCCCCGCTGGGTCTCGGAAAGGGTCTCGGCCTCCTCCACTATAGGCAGGCACACCGGCATGACGATGAGCTGGGCGATGCGCTCGCCGGGGCTGACCGTATAGGGCGTCCTGCTGGAATTGCGCAGCCCCACGTGTATTTCCCCCCGGTAGTCGCTGTCGATGACGCCAACGCCGTTTGCCACGGCCACCCCATGCTTCACCCCCAGGCCGCTGCGGGTGAAGATCATCCCGGCACAGCCCTCCGGGATCTCGGCCGCCAGACCCGTGGGGAAAATGGCGATCTCCCCCGGCTCGATGGTGAACTCCGCCGCGGTGCAGGCGCAAAGATCGTACCCGGCGCTGCCCGGTGTCTTCCTCTCCGGCAGCACCGCGTCCTCCTTTAACCTCTTGAATTTCATTTTTAATTCTTCCATAGAAATTGCTTTCCTTTCTCACTACAGCTTTTGCGATTTGCGTATATGACATCAACATTGACAGCTTGAAAGCGTTATCTTTCAGATTACTCCTTTTTGGAACAGCCCCCGGGTGTATGCAAAGCCTGGCACTTCCCGCCGTCTCCAGGCGGAAAGGATCTCCCCGCACTCCTCGGCGGTTTCCACCGTAAAACGCAGAACGCCGAAATCCATGGCGGAAAGGCCCGGCGTTTCCAGCTTATCCCCAAGCCACAGGGGCACAGAGTTGAACAGCTCCGCGTACCGGCTGTTCCCGCCGCCGGTGCACATCACCGGGAACCTCTTTCCCATGCGGTCGGTAAGCGTTCCCGGCGTTTTGCAATGGAGGCACCCTTTGGAGGAATTTGCCAGTGGGCAGTTGCGAACGAGCATCAGCGGCTGGCGGCCGTAGACCGCAACGCCCCGTTTCAAGCTACCGCCCAAGGCGGAAAGATCCTTCCCGGAAAGCTCAAAGGACACTTCCGCCGAGGAAAGGCCCAAATTCTCAAAGAAGTCCAGAGCGGCAGTGTTGAAGATGTTTAAGCCAAAGGCCCCATGGAGCTTTGCGTTCCGTCCAAACCGACGGCCCAGCTCTACGCCGCCAAGGTTCCCGCAGACAAACTCGGTAAAGCCCCGCTTCATCCGGCTTTCCATCAGCCGTTTTACCTCTTCCTCCGCCCCGAAGAACGCCCGGGGCTGCTCCAGTAAAATGCGAGGGAAGCCCTGTTCCCGCAGGCGCAAAAGCTGTTCGAGGTCCGTTCCAAGGGGCAGGACGATGCTTTCGCAGCCCTTTGCCTGGGGGCAGACCTGCTCCGCCCCGCGGAAGCACACCCGCAGGGGGAAATCAGGAAAGGGGATCCTGCTCTCCGGGCCCCAAGCTTCCCCGGCAAAGGGGATGGGCATTCTCTCCGCCCGCAGCTCCAACAGCTTTTGCAGGGCCTCCCTTCGCAGGGCGTTCAGCTGAGAGACACCGGCCCGGACACCCTCCTCCGGCAGCTCCACCTTTTCCACAAAAAATGGCGTGCCGCCTGTTTTCCGCAGCTGGGCCTCACAGCGCTCTTTGGCAAGAGCGGGCAAACCCTCCGCCGCTGCTTCTCCCAGGGCAGAGGCTTCCCGGCCCTGGCGGTCGGCGGCGGTCAGCCGCAATGTCCCGCCCGACTGCGTCAGGCTCAATCGAACGGGCACACTCTGCCTCTCCCTTTGATACAGCCCCCGCAGGCTGGAAAAGACCTTTTCCGTGGCCCCGGTCACATCTTCCTTCGTCCGCACGCCGAACATCTCTTTGCCCCGGCGGCCCGTCAGGTAGCCGTCTGTAAAGCCGGAGCGGGAGAACACAGCCCCCAGATCGTCCAGAAGCTCCTGGGGCACCGTTTCCCCGTCGGCGGCCCTGCGGCATGCGGAAACAGCCGCCGCCACATACTCCGGGCGCTTCATGCGGCCCTCTATCTTGGCCGAGCACACCCCGGCCTCCTCAAGCTTTCCTATCTCTTTTACAAAGGAAAGGTCTTTTAGCGAGAGGTCGTGGCCGGTGCCGCCGGGGATAGAGAAGGGCAGACGGCAGGGCTGGGCGCAAAGGCCCCGGTTGCCGCTCCTGCCTCCCAGCACGGCGCTTAGATAGCACTGGCCCGACACCGACATACACAGCGCCCCGTGAAGGAACGCTTCCAATTCCACCGGGCAGGAAGAGGACACCTCTTTGATTTCTTCAAGCGTCATCTCTCTTGCCAGCACCACCCGGCTCGCGCCCAGCTCCCACAAGAGCTTTGCCCCACCGGGGGTATGAAGGCTCATCTGGGTGGAGGCGTGGAGGACAAGGCCCGGCGCTTTCCTTCTCAGCAGGGAGAACAGCCCCATGTCCTGCACCAGCACCGCGTCCACGCCGAGCTCACAGAGAAAGCCGACCAAATTTAGCGCCTGAGAAAGCTCTTCGTCCCGCAGCAGGGTGTTCACCGTCACATGCACCTTGACATCCCGGGCGTGACAGAAGCGCACCGCCTCCGCCAATTCTTCCCTGGTGAAATTTGTGGCGTTGGCCCTGGCCCCAAAGGCCGGCCCGCCCAAATACACCGCGTCTGCCCCGGAAAAGACTGCAGCCTTTATGGCCTCCGGCCCGCCGGCGGGCGCCAATATTTCCAGCTTCCTCACGGCTTTTCAAAAAAGCTGACGAAGCCTTCCTGCTCCATGCCGTCCTCATAGCGCAGGGGGTTTTTCCTTCTGGGCCTCTTGACGGGCTGGTCCTTGGGCTTTTTTTCTTCCGCCTTTGGCTCCGTGTCCCGCCTGGGCGTTTCCCTCTGGGCCGCCAGAAGGCTCCTTTGCAGAGCGGCGTTCTCGTCCTCCAGGGTCTGGGCCCTGCGCAGGGATTCCTCTGCCTTCCCGGCCTGCTCCTGCAGCGCCGTGTTTTCCGCTTCCAGCCGGCGCAGACGCTCCTCCAATTCGGGGCTTGCCTCCTGCTTTGGCGGCGCGGCCCCGAGCTCCGCCTTCTCCTCCTGCCAAAGCTCAGCCTCCACCTCCAGCTCGTCCACCCGCTCCTGTAAAGCAAAAGCTTCCTTGTCCTTTTTCCGCAGGTCGTCGCAGTAGCTTAAGGCCGCAGTCAGAGCCGCCGCCTCTCTGGTGATATAGGGGGAAGATTCCTGAATGGCCCCGATGAGCTTGCCCACCTCATCCGACAGGGACTGCATGTACTCGTCGCTTTCCTGGGTGATAAGGCCGCACACCACGCCGTTGATCTCCAGCCTGACCCTTCTCTTTTCCACAGCCGATCCTCCCTTTCTGTCCATTGCTGTCGGTTTTCTCCATTATAATGGAAAATTTCCGTTTAGAAAAGACTTTGGAAGGAAAAACTTTTTCATCCGGCGAATTTCTTTGTAAGAGCCGCATATTCCCGCGATTTTGATGTTGTCTCCCCCTGCGATTTGTGCTACACTATTTGGTAGACGGCGCATTTCCTTTTTGGAAAATCCCGCCGGGGAGCCATGCTCTTGTATAGGTTGCCCAAATATTCTTCCATAGCTTATGCTTTCTTACGGTTGATTTTTTCTTGTTTTTAGTGTATAATGCACATATTGCGCGTTTAAATTGTTTTTTTCACTTTGCGATTTAAGTATTTTATACAATTATTATGGAGGATTTGCCTGTGAATTACAAGATGACGATCCCGCAGATCAAAGAAGCCATCCGGGATAAGCTGGCGCATGCCTTCGGCGTTTCCCTGGAAAATGCCACCGACGAGGAATACTATAAGGCCGTGGTGATGATCGTAAGGGAGCTTTTGACAAAGGGCCGGGCAGAATTTGTGGAAAACGCGGAAAAGTCCGAGACCAAGCAGATCTACTACCTGTGCATGGAGTTCCTGCTGGGCCGGTCTCTGCGCAACAACCTGTACAACCTGGGCCTGGAGGAGAACTTCCGCAAGGCACTTGCAAGCTTTGATATCAAACTGGATACCCTGTACGAGCAGGAGCCCGACGCGGGCCTGGGCAACGGCGGTCTGGGCCGTCTGGCCGCCTGCTTTTTAGACGGCCTGGCCACCCAGGGGTACCCCGCTATGGGCTACTCCCTGCGGTATGAGTACGGCATCTTCCGCCAGAAGCTGGTGGACGGCTGGCAGACCGAGCTGCCCGACTTCTGGCTGCCCGGCGGCAGCGTGTGGCTGCAGCCCGTTCCTGAGAACTCGGTGGAGGTCCGTTTTGACGGCCACATCGAAGAGCAGTGGCACGATCAGTACCACGCCGTGAACCATAAGGATTACACTTCCGTCACCGCCGTGCCCTACGATCTGTGCGTGGCCGGCATGGACGGCAAGGGCGTCAGCCTCCTGCGCATCTGGAAGGCGGAGAACCACGTGTTCGACATGAGCCTCTTCAACGGCGGCAACTACATGCGCGCCATGGAACAGCAGGCTATGGCAGAGTCCATCACCAAGGTGTTGTACCCGGAAGACAATCATACGGAAGGGAAGCTGCTGCGGCTTTCCCAGCAGTATTTTCTGGTGTCCGCCTCCATCCAGGATATCATCCGCCGGCACCTGTTTGCCCACAGCAGTCTGGACGACCTGCCGAAGCTGGCGGCCATCCACTTGAACGACACCCACCCTGTGCTGGCCATCCCCGAAATGATGCGGGTCATGCTGGACGAGTGCGGCTACGGCTGGGACGACGCCTGGGACATTGTAAAGCGCACGGTGGCCTACACCAACCACACCGTCATGAGCGAGGCGCTGGAGACCTGGAACTGCGACCTGTTCAAAATGCGGCTGCCCCGCATTTATCAGATCGTGGAGGAAATCGACCGGCGCTTCTGGGTGGAGATGCGCGCCAAGCATGTGGATGAGGCGAAAATTTATCGCATGGCCCCCATCAGCGACGGCTATGTGAAAATGGCCAACCTGGCCGTGATCGGCTCTCACAACGTCAACGGTGTTTCCGCCCTTCACAGCGACATTTTAAAGAACAGCGTTTTCCACGACTTTTATCAGGAAGAGCCCCAGAAGTTTACCAACGTGACAAACGGCATCGCCCACCGCCGGTGGCTGAACCAGTCCAACCCGGAGCTTTCCTCCCTCATCACCGAGCTCATCGGCAAGGATTACATCTATGACGCCAACAAGCTCTCCGGCCTGATGCAGTACAAGGATGACCCCGCCGTGCTGGAAAGGATGCGGAAGATCAAGCGGGATAACAAGGAGCGGCTGGCCGCCTACCTGAAAAAGGTGCAGAACGAAGAGGTGGATCCCGATTCCATTTTTGACGTGCAGGTAAAGCGCCTGCACGAGTACAAGCGTCAGCACATGAATGCTTTGAACATCCTGTCCACCTACCAGTGGCTCAGGGAAAACCCCAATGCCGATTTTACCCCCCACACCTATTTCTTTGGGGCCAAGGCCGCGCCAGGCTACTACTTCGCCAAGCAGATCATCCAGTTCATCGCTGCCCTGGCCAAGAAGATCAACAGCGACGAGAGGGTAAACAAGAAGCTGAAAGTGGTGTTCGTGGAAAATTACTGCGTCACCTGGGCGGAGCTTTTGACCCCCGCCGCCGAGATCAGCGAGCAGATCTCCCTGGCCGGCACGGAGGCCTCCGGCACCAGCAACATGAAGTTTATGATCAACGGTGCGGTGACCCTTGGCACCCTGGACGGCGCCAACGTGGAGATTCACGAGGCCGTGGGCGACGACAACATCCTCCTTTTCGGCATGACCGCCTCTCAGGTGGAGGAGCTGAAGCGCTCCGGCTATAATCCCACCCTCCAATACCAGAACGACCCCATCATCCACCGGGCTATGGACGAAATGCTTTCCGGCTTTGACGGCCAGCAGTTCAACGACATTTACACCGCCCTGTTAAAGCAGGACCAGTACATGGCCCTGGCGGACTTCCAGTCTTACCGGGAGGCCCAGCAGAAGGCCGTCCGCCTTTACGCCGACCAGCAGGTCTGGAACCGCATGTCGCTGGTCAACGTGGCCCAGGCCGGACGCTTTGCCGCCGACCGCGCCATCCGCGACTACGCCGGGAACATCTGGCATGCCTCCCCCGTGCCGCCGGCCAAGAAGAGCAAGTAAGCTTTTTCCGGTTAACCATCAAGGCCGCTGTATGGCGCTCCATCAGCGGTCCTTTTCATGAAAGCAGGACAGAAAGGGCTGACATCCATGTTCAATTCCAGAGACCCCGCCTATAAGGACCCGGTGGGCGCCGTGGCGGAGGGCACGAAGATACACTTCCGCATCACCCTGCCCCGGGAGCTTTCCGCCTCCGCCGCCCGACTCGTAGTAGAGCGGGAGGGCGTGGGCACAGAGGTGCTGGATATGTTCTGGTGCGGCATGAACGGCGAACACTTTGAGTGGTGGGAGTGCCATTTCACTCCACCCGCCGCCGGGCTGTACTTTTACCATTTTGAGGCCCGCACCTGCCGGGGCAGCCAGCGGCTCTCCCGTGGGTTTGGGGGCGAGGGCGTGCTCAGCGGCACGGACCGCTGGCAGCTTACCGTGTATAAAGAAAGCCTCTCCACGCCGGACTGGCTGGAGGGCGGCATCATGTACCAAATTTTCCCGGATCGCTTTGCTCGTTCCGGGGAACCCAAGGAAAATGTTCCTGCCGACCGCACTCTGCGGGAAGACTGGTACGGGGAGCCGGAATGGCGGCCCAACGAACAGGGAAAAGTGACCAACTCCGACTATTTCGGCGGGGACTTGAAGGGCGTGCGCCAAAAGCTGCCCTATCTGAAGGAACTGGGCGTCACCTGCATTTACTTCAATCCCATTTTTGAAGCCCACTCCAACCACCGCTACAACGTGGCGGACTACACGAAGATCGACTCCCTGCTGGGCACGGAGCAGGACTTCACCGATCTGTGTGACGCCGCCAAAGAGCTGGGCATCCGGGTGATCATTGACGGCGTGTTCAGTCACACCGGCAGCGACAGCATCTACTTCAACCGGGAGGGCCGCTACGGCGACGGCGGAGCGTACCGCACGCCGCGCTCCCCCTACTACCCCTGGTACAGCTTCCGGCAGTGGCCGAATTCCTACGACTGCTGGTGGAATTTTGACACCCTGCCCAACGTGAAGGAGGAGGAGTCCTCTTACAACGGGTACATCAACGGGGAGCAGGGCGTGGTGCGCAAGTGGCTGAAGGCCGGGGCCTCCGGCTGGCGGCTGGACGTGGCGGACGAGCTGCCCGACAGCTTTATCGACAGACTGCACCTTGCCGCCAGAAGCGAAAAGCCGGACGCCCTCATTTTGGGAGAGGTCTGGGAGGACGCCTCCAACAAGGCGGCCTACGGCGTGCGCCGCCGATACTTATTAGGCGGCCAGCTGGACACCGTGATGAACTACCCTTTCCGGGACGCCATTCTGGACTTCCTGCTGGGAGATGACCCCCGGCACTTTGCGGAGACGGTGGAAAGCCTGATGGAAAACTACCCGCCCCAGGTCATCCGGCTGCTGATGAATCACATTGGCACTCACGACACAGAGCGGGCCCTGACCGTTTTGGGGGGCGAGCCCGCCGGCCGCAATGGCCGGGAGTGGCAAAGCGCCCAGAAAATGACACCTGCCCAGCGGGAAATCGGCAAAAAAAGGCTGAAGCTTGCCTCTCTCATCCAATATATGCTGCCCGGCGTGCCCTGTCTCTATTACGGCGACGAGGCCGGCATGGAGGGCTACCGGGATCCCTTTAACCGCTGGTGCTACCCCTGGGGGAACGAGGACCATGAGCTTTTGGATTGGTACCGCATGCTGGGAAAGCTGCGGACGGAGCAGAAGGATATTTTGGCCCGCGGGGAGTACCGCACGCTGCTGGCGGACAACAATCTGCTGGCCTTCCAGCGCAGGGCGGTCATCGACGGACAGGAGGAGCGGCTGATCGTGGTGGTGAACCGCAGCGACCGCCCCCAGACCATCCTGGGCAAGGGGATGGAACTCACCACCGGCGCGAAGGTGCTTTTGGGCGTGCCCCTGCCGGGCATCAGCGTGCTTTCCCCCTTTGGCTGCTGTGTCATGAAAATTTCCACCCCGGCCGCGCCAAAAGGCCTTGACAACTCCTCCCCCAGCGAGTATAATAATTAGGCTATAGGCGCCGATAGCTCAGCTGGATAGAGCGCTTGACTACGGATCAAGAGGCCGGGAGTTCGAATCTTCTTCGGCGCGCCACCAATGTCGAAACGTGTCGAATGTGAAAATATTCGGCACGTTTCGA
>CAZYLJ010000018.1:0-17313 GCA_964648555.1 uncultured Acutalibacter sp. | reverse complement strand
CACCGTGCCGGTAAACAGGTTGGTATCCTGCAAAACGATACCCAGAGATCGGCGCAGATCCGGCTTTTTAATCTTATTGATGTTGATGCCATCGTAACGGATCTTGCCGTCGGCAATGTCGTAGAAGCGGTTGATCAGGTTGGTAATGGTGGTCTTGCCCGCTCCGGTAGCTCCCACAAAGGCCAGCTTCTTGCCGGGCTGGGCGTCCAAGGTGATGTTGTGCAGCACCATCTTTTCCCCGTCATAGCTGAAATCCACATCCAAAAGCTCCACCTCGCCGGTCAGCTTCGTGTAGGTCACGGTGCCGTCGCCGTGGGGATGCTTCCAGGCCCATAAGCCGGTGCGCGCTTCGCTTTCGGTCAACACACCGTCTTTTTCTGTCGCATTCACCAGAGTGACATAGCCGTTATCATGCTCGGGCTCTTCGTCCATCAGGTCAAACACACGCTCCGCACCGGCCAGGGCCATGACGATGGTGTTGAACTGCTGGAAAACCTGGGTGATGGGCTGAGTAAAACTGCGGGAAAGCTGCAGGAACGCCGCGATGCCGCCTAGGGTCAGGCCGCCTATGTTGCCCAGGGCGAGGGCGCCGCCGGCAATGGCAATCAGCGCATATTGCAGGTGGCCCAGATTGTTCATGATGGGCCCCATGATGTTGGCGAAGGTGTTGGCGGAGGTGGCCTCGTTCTTCAGGGTGTCGTTCAGCTTATCGAACTCCTCCTTGGCCTTTTCCTCATGGCAGAATACCTGCACCACCTTCTGGCCATTGACCATTTCCTCAATATAGCCGTTCACCGCGCCAAGGGACCGCTGCTGCTTAACAAAGAACTTGCCGCTTTGGCCGCCGATCTTCCCTGTGAGGAACAGCATGAAGGCCACGGTGACCAGCACCAGCAGCGTCAGCCAAACACTGGTGGTGATCATGGCACAGAACACGGAGATCACCGTGATAAGGGAGTTGAAGGTCTGGGGGATAGTCTGGGAAATGAGCTGCCGCAGGGTATCGGTGTCGTTGGTGTAGCGGCTCATGGTGTCGCCATGAGTGTGAGTATCAAAATACTTGATGGGCAGCGTCTGCATATGGGAGAACATGTCGTCCCGGATGTTTTTCAAAATGCCCTGGCCCACGGTGACCATCAGCCAGTTGTACAGGAAGGTGGAAATAATGCCTGCAATGTAAATCAGGCCCATAGTGCCGATGGCCTGCAAAAGGCCGGTAAACACCGGGTTATCCATCTGCAGCAGCGGGGAGATGTAATCGTCGATAAGGGTCTTCAGGAACATGGAGCCCACCACGCCCGTTATCGCGCTGATCAGGATACACAGCAGGATGATGGCAAAGCGGAGCTTGTAGCCCTTTAAATAGCTCAAAATGCGAAGGATGACCTTCTTCTGGTTTCTTGCTTTCTTTTCGCCTGCAAAGGCGGCGCCGGGATTAGGCCTGGGCATCGTCGCTCACTCCTTTCAGCTGGGATTCGTAAACCTCGCGGTAGATGGAACTCTTTTCCATCAGCTCCTCGTGGGTGCCCACATCGGAGACACGGCCGCCGTCCAGCACGATAATTTGATCGGCGTCCTGCACCGAGGCTACACGCTGGGCGATGATAATCTTTGTGGTGCCGGGTATCTCCTCCTTGAACGCTTCGCGGATCAGGGCGTCGGTGTGGGTATCTACCGCGCTGGTGGAGTCGTCCAAAATCAGTATCTTGGGTTTTTTCAGCAGGGCGCGGGCAATGCACAGCCGCTGCTTCTGCCCGCCGGAAACATTGGTGCCGCCCTGCTCGATATGGGTGTTGTAGCCCTCGGGGAATTCCTGGATGAAGGAGTCAGCCTGGGCCTGCTTGCAGGCGTGGATGAGCTCCTCGTCGGTAGCATTTTCATTGCCCCAGCGCAGGTTTTCCTTGATGGTGCCGGAGAACAGCTCGTTCTTTTGCAGCACCATGGCCACCGCCTGCCGGAGGGCCTCTACGTTGTAGTCGCGGACGTCCTCGCCGCCGACCAGCACCCGGCCGGCGCTCACATCGTACAGACGGGGAATGAGCTGCACCAGGCTGGACTTGCCGCTGCCGGTTCCGCCCAAAATGCCGACGGTCTGGCCGGGCTTGATATCCAGATTGATATTCGCGAGGCAGGCCTCACTGCCCGCCTTGTAGCGGAACTCCACATTCTCAAAGCGGATGGAGCCGTCCTTGACTTCTTTCAAATCCTTTGCTCCGTCGGTGATGTTAGCCCTTTCGTCCAGCAGCTCTGTGATACGCTGCATGGAGGCCCGGGACATGACCATCGTCACAAAGATCATGGAGAGCATCATCAAGCTCATCAGGATCTGAGAGGCGTAGGAAATGAGGCTCATCAGCTGGCCGGTAGTCATATTGCCGACCACGATGAGCTTTGCGCCAAACCAGGAGATCAGCAAAATACAGCCGTACATACAGAACTGCATCAGCGGAGAGTTGAACGCCAGAATTTTCTCTGCCAGAGAGGAATCCTTCTTGATCTGCTCCGAGGCGTCGGTGAACTTCTTTGTTTCGTGATCCTCCCGCACAAAGGACTTCACCACGCGGATGCCCCGCAGGTTTTCCTCCACCACGGTATTCAGGCGGTCATAGCGCTTCATCATCCGCTGGAAGGCCGGGTGGGCCTTGCTGGAGATGACAAACAGCCCAACGCCCAAAATGGGAATGGCCGCCAGGAAGATCAGCGACAGGGTGCCGTTCAGGGAAAACGCCATGACCAGGGCAAAGGCCAGCATAAACGGGGCGCGCACTGCCGTGCGGATCAGCATTTGGAACGCGTTCTGCACGTTGGTCACATCGGTGGTCAGCCGGGTGACGATGCTGGAAGAAGAAAATTTGTCGATGTTGGAAAAAGAAAACTGCTGAACATTATAGAACATATCCTGCCGCAGGTTCTTGGCAAACCCGGCGGAGGCTCTGGCCGCGCTGCGGCCGGAAAGGGCCCCGAAGCACAGGGAGACGATGGCGGCGGCCACCAGCAACAGGCCTATCTTCCAGATATAGGCCATGTCGCCGGCCTCAATGCCCAGGTCGATCAGGTAGGCCATCAGCGTGGGGATAGCCACCTCCATCAGCACCTCGCCCAGCATGAAGATGGGCGTCAGAATGGTGTCCTTCTTGTACTGCCGGACACTGCCGGCAAGCTTTCGTATCATACGTTAGTACTCCTTTCAAATCTTTTCAGAGAACTGCATGTTTTTCAGCCCCTGCCCGATCTTTTCGCAAAGCCGCATAAAGGTATCCCACTCCCCTTTTGTCAGCGAAGAGGAAATGTTTTCCTCCACCGCCTGGATCCCCTGCATGACCCTTTCGTGCATTTCCAGCGCCTTGGGCGTCAGCTCTATCTTTTTCAATCTGGCATCCCAGTCTACGGAACGCCGGCTAATGAGCCCGTTCTTTTCCATCAGCTGCAACGTTCCCGTGGTGGTCGAGCGCCGGATGGAAAACTGCGTCTGAATGTCCCGCTGAAACACGTCCTGGTCCCGGTGGTCGTAAAGATAGCCGATAATCCATCCCTGCATCCCCGTCACCGGGGTGTCGGACTGGCCCAAAAAGGCCATCTGGTTGGCAGCCATCCTGATCTGCCGGGAAAGCCGGTTCACTTGAAATCCGACTTTCTTGGAGGGTTCCCCCATGGTGCATCCTCCTTCCTGCAAAGCTTCCGCAAATTGTTCGTGACCGTACAGTTCGCACTCGTTTTGTTCGCTTTTGAACTGTTAGCTCGCTAACATTATAGCGTTGCTCCCATGCTCTGTCAAGTGGGTTCATAAATATTTTATAGAAAAAGCCCCGCCTCTCAAAGGAGAGGCAAGGCTGCGGTCACATACTAAAATTAAGAAGCTCACTTTTTGCCGGTGTCCCGCTTGGCGCGCTTCTTCACCTGCCACAGGGCAAAGATGCAGGGAGCGATGCACTGGGAGGAGAAGCAGCCGGCCACCACGCCCGCCATCATGGGCAAGGAGAAGGACACAACGCTGCTGATCCCGTACAGGGCGGCCACGATGCAGACCACCAGCAGCGCCAGGAACGTGGTGACGGAGGTGAGCACCGTGCGGCCCAGGGTCTCGTTCAGGCTCAGATCCATAATCTCCTGGATGCTGACCCGGGGGCCCATCCTCCGTTTGTTTTCGCGGACACGGTCGTAGATGACAATGGTGCTGTTAAGGGAGTAGCCCAGAATGGTAAGCACCACGCCGATGAAGATATCGTTGATGGACATGCCGAAGATGACGAACACGCAGAAGGTGATGAGAATGTCGTGCAGCAGGGCTACAATAGCTGTGACGCCCGCAGACAGGCCGCCGATCTTCCTGAAGCGCAGGGCGATGTACAACAGCAGCAGAACCGCGGTAATGGCGAAGCACACCAGGCACTTCTGGAAGAACTTGGCACCCATAGTGGCATCCACGGAGTTGGATTCCAGCAAGGTGAAATTGGCCTCGTCAAAGGCTGCGCTCAAGGTCTCGGCCACCTGGGTCTGCTCATCGGGAGTCATGCTCTGGTTGCCGGAGAAGGAGATGGTTACCGTCTTGGCGTCGGAATTGATGTCCTGATTCACCGCGACGGAGCAGTCCTTGCCGAGCTCATCTTTAATAGTGGTGCTGATGGCGTCGGCGGAGACCTCCTCACCGTCCACAGAGTAGCGGATCATGGCGCCGCCCGCGAACTGGATGTCCAGCTTGGGGCCAATGATGGCGCTGGCCACGATGCCCACGGCGATCACGGCGATGGAAATGATGAAGAATACCTTCTTGCGGTCATAGAAGTGGAAGCGTTTGACGGTTGCGGGAGAAGCCAGCTGACTGTCGTCCTTGGGGCCGCCGAACAGCCATTTCTTGTGGAAGCACTTGAACCCGGCCAGAGAAAGGGTCATCAGCCTGGTGGCCGCAACGCCCATGACGAAGTTGGCCACAATGCCCACCAGCAGGGTAAAGCCAAAGGAGAAGATGGTGCCGGTGGTGGACTCACCGAAAATCATGGACAGGATATTGCTGGGGCCGAACACGCCCATCAGCATAATGGCCACGATGGCCGTGGTGATATTGCCGTCAAAGATGGCCCAGAAGCTGCTCTGGAAGCCGCGCTGCAATGCGCCGTCCAGGCTCTTGCCGTTCTTCAGCTCCTCACGGATGCGGCTGGCGGTGATAACGTTGGCGTCCACGCCCATGCCGATGGAGAGGATGATGCCCGCGATACCGGGCAGCGTCATGGTGAAGGAGTTAAGCCCCGGGAAGAAGCCGGACACACAGGCGAACACAATGCCCACCTGGCCCGCCAGAGAGATAACAGCCACCACGCCGGGCAGGCGGAAGCAGACGATCATCAGCACGGCAATGACGGCAAAGGCGATAATGCCGGCCAGCATCATGGCGTCAAGGGCCTGGGAGCCCAGTGTGGGAGCCAGAGAGTTGAAGTTTGAGGTCTCCAGGGCGAAGGGCAACGCGCCGGCCTGAATCTTGGCGGCCAGGGAGGAAGCCTCCTCGCTGGTAAAGTCGCCCTCAATGATGCATTTCCCATCAGTGATGGCGGTATTGACCGTGGGATAGGAGATCATCACATCGTCCATCCAAATGGAGATGGTTTGACCCACCAGCCGGGTGGTAGCCTCGGCAAACTTTTCCTTGCCGGAGTCAGAGAACTCCAGGGAGACCACGTAATTGTACGCGCCGGTGGTCTCGTCCTGCTGTACGGCAGCCTGGGCGCTTACCACATCGGCGCCCTCCAGAATGACGGCGTCCGCCGTGGTGCCGGAAGGCGTTTTATAAACGATAGAGCCGTCGTCGGCGTACTCCATGCTCTCGTAAGAGTTGCCCTCACGGAAGGTAAGCAGGGCAGTGGCGGAAAGCTCGTTGATGGCCTCCTCCGGGTCAAAGTCCGTCTCGTCGCTCTTCCAGGGGAAGCGCACGATAATGCGGTTGTTGTTCTCGTCTGTGTACAGCTCGTAATCCGTGATGTTCTGGGAAACCATGCGGGTTTCCACAATGGCCTTGGCGGATTCCAGCTCATCTGCGGTGGCCTTGACGCCTCCGGCCGGGCTGAAGGTGGCCTCCACGCCGCCCCGGATATCAATGCCCCAACGTATGTCTCCTGCCCCTTTCAAGCGGGTGATCTTGAAATCGCCGTTCTGGCCGTATACGCCGAACAGGGACGTGTACACCAGAGCCGCAATCAAAATCAGCACGACAAAAAAGACAGGTTTCTTTACTCGCTTCATGGGTCTTTGCCTCCAATTTGGCCGCCCGCCCCTTTTGGGAGCAGACGCCAAGGTTTTCATGATTCTCGAGGCCTTGCGGCCTCAAAAGGAAACTCCCCCAGACCCTCCCAAGCGGGAAGCCTGGCGGAGTACCGGGACAGCGCCCGGCCCTTTTTACTTATTCCTCAGTGGTCTCTTCCGCAGGGGACTCTTCAGCGGGGGTCTCCTCAACAGGAGCCTCTTCTGCGGGGGCTTCTTCAACGGGAGCTTCCTCCACGGCGGGCTTCTCAGCAGGTTCTTCCGCGGGAGCGGCGGTTTCGGTGGAATAGACGACCTCCTCCGCGGGAGTCTCGGCGGCAGCCTCGTCCTCAGCAGCCTTCTGCTCTTCCAGCAGGGCACGGATGGACAGGGACACCCGATGGCGGTCAAAGTCGATATCGGTGATCTTCACCTTCACCTCGTCGCCCACCTTCAAAACGTCCTGAGGCTTCTCAATGCGGTGGTCGGCAATCTGGGAAATATGGATCAGGCCGTCGATGCCGGGGATGACGCTGGCAAACGCGCCGAACTGGGTCAGACCCACAATCTTGGCGTCGCACACGGTTCCCACGGGGTATTCCTTCTCCAGCTTCACCCAGGGGTTGTCCTCCGGCCGCTTGTAGCCCAAGGAGATCTTGCCGTTTTCCCTGTCCAGGCTCTTTACGTACACGGTGACGGTGTCGCCCACGTTCACGACCTCGCTGGGATGCTTCACACGATTCCAGGACAGCTCGGAAATGTGGACCATGCCGTCCACACCGCCCAGATCGACGAACGCGCCAAAGCTGGTCAGGGACTTGACCTTGCCGGTGAACTGCTGGCCTTCCTCCACGGTCTCCCAGAACTTCTCCTGGGCGGCCTTGCGCTCATCCCGCAGCACGCTGCGGATAGAACCCACGGCGCGGCGGCGCTGGCGGTTGACCTCGATGATGCGGAACTTGACGTCCTGGCCCTTTAAGGGCTCCAGCTCCTCACCTCTGGTAGCGGTGGCCTGAGAGGCGGGAACGAATATGCGCATGGCGTCCTTTAACACGATGACGCCGCCCTTGACGACCTCGATGACCTTGCCGGTCAGCACTTCCTGGCTCTCCTGGGCCTTCTCGATGTCGTCCCAGCCGCGCATGGCGTCCACCCTGCGCTTTGAGAGCATGATCGTGCCCTCCTGGTCGTTGGTCTTCATGATGAGCAACTCCATCTCGTCGCCGATCTTCACCAGATCCTCCGGCTTGGCGGTGGGATCGTTGGAGAGCTCCGCCACCGGGATGAACCCGGCCTGCTTCCTTCCCACGTCCACATACACTTCGGTGGGCGAAATACCCACTACAACGCCGTGTACCTTTTCGTCTGTATTCATGCTTTTGAGGGATTCCTCAAGCATCTCCTCAAAATTCAGTTCATTGTTGTTGTTTTCTGACATAGCAGCCAGTACCTCCTTTATGATGCTTGCGGGAGTGGACGCCCCCGCAGTAATGCCGATGCTTGACCCGGCGGGAAAAGCTGGCAGCTCGTCCGCCCGCTCGATGAGCACGGTGTCGCAGTAAGCCGCGCAAATATCCCGCAGTTTTGCTGTGTTCGAGCTATCCCTGCCGCCGACCACGACCATGTGGTCGCACCTCTGGGCAAAGGACTCCGCCTCTTTCTGCCGTCTAGCAGTCGCATTACATATTGTAGCAAAAACTGCGGCATTTGTACATACTTTTTTCAGACTTTCCAAACAATTTTCCCATTCTGAAACGGAAAAAGTGGTTTGAGCGGCAATGGCTAACGGCTTTTTTGCCCAATCGGGATGAATTTCTAGTAATTTTTCCAAATCCAGATGATCCCGCACCACAAAATGTCCCGGTGCGTCCGGCCCTTCCTTGCAGTGGCCGATGATCCCCCGAACCTCCGGATGATCCTTGTCACCGCAGAGGAGAAACACCTTTCCCTCTTCCCCGGCCTGCCTTGCAAGGTCGTGAATTTTCTTCACAAAGGGGCAGGTGGCGTCCACAGTGGGGATATTCTTTTCCTTCGCCTTATCCAGCACCCTTTGGGGCACCCCGTGGGAGCGGATCACCAGACAGTACCCCTCCGGCACCTCTTCCAGGGAATCCACCGGGTACACGCCCCGGCTCCTCAGGTCCTCCACGATCTGCGGATTATGTATGATGGGCCCCAGTGTCACAGCCTTTTTGCCCTGCTTCAGCAGCTCGTAAACGGCGTTGACCGCCCTTTCCACCCCAAAACAGAAACCTGCCGTCTTTGCCACGATGACGCTCATCCTGTTTTTTCCTCCTGCCGATCAGGCTCTTTTGACGGCTTCCTCGGTTCCTCCGGCGGGGGCAGGGGCAAGCCCAGCTCTTTCAGGGATTCCTCCCGCAGCGCTGTGATCTCCGCCATGATAGTCCGGCTGGCCCTTCTCAACTGCATGCTGGATTCGTCCGGGATGTTCAGCTTCTCCGA
Source organism: uncultured Acutalibacter sp. (assembly GCA_964648555.1). Lineage (GTDB taxonomy): Bacteria > Bacillota > Clostridia > Oscillospirales > Acutalibacteraceae > Acutalibacter. The sequence continues at coordinate 8,622 of CAZYLJ010000018.1, read as the reverse complement.
GGGGATAGGCTTTCCGAAACGGATGACCGTCTTTTTAAAGGGCGCGGGCAGCTTGCCGTCGCCGGCGGTGATGCACACGGGCACCACCGTGGCCTTTGTCCTGTACTGTAACAGGGCCGCGCCCGTTTTGGGCTTTTGCAGTTGGCCATCCTTGGAGCGGTGGCCCTCGATGAACACGCCCACCATGGCGTTCTCCTCCAGCAGCCGGTACCCCTCCTCCAGGGCATCCGTGCCGCCGGTGCCCCGCTTCACGGGAAAAGCCCCCAGCTTTCTTAAAAGGCCGCCGATAAACCAGTTTTTGAACAGTTCCTCCTTGGCCATGTAGAACACCTGGCGGCGCTGTGCCACCCCCAGCATGACCGGGTCCTTCATTGCCACATGGTTGCTGCACAGCAGCACCGGGCCCTCCTGGGGGATGTTCTCCCGGCCAAAGACCTTAACACGGTACACAGGCATGTAGAACAGCCGCAGTAAAAACTGCCCCACCGCGTACAGCCAGCCCTTCCGTTTTGCCGCGCGTTTTGCCATTTACATTCCTCCTCCTGCCCAAAATCTATATCAGGTCACCGCCGCTCTTTGATGAGCCGGATCAGCGCCTGCACAGAGCCTTCCACCGTCATGCCGGAGGTATCCAGAAGCACAGCGTCTTCCGCCTGCTTTAAGGGCGCCGCCTCCCGGTGGGAGTCCTGATAATCCCGCTTGACGATATCCTGATAGGTGGCCTCATAGTCGGCTTCCTGGCCGGCCTCCCGCAGTTGCTTGACCCGGCGGCGGGTTCGCTCCTCCACAGAGGCGGTAAGGAACACCTTCAGGGCGGCGTTTGGCAGCACCACCGTACCGATATCCCGGCCATCCATCAAAACATCGTGCTCCCGAGCCAGCTTCCGCTGCTGCTCCAGCAGGAAAGCCCGCACTGCCGGGATGGTCGAACTGGTGGACGTTGCCATGGAGACCTCCGGCGTGCGGATGCGGTCTGTCACATCCTCCCCGCAGAGGAACATCCGCTGACCCTCCGGGCCGTAGGACAGGTCCACCTGCAGCTTCGGCAGAACGGCCTCCACCGCCGCCGCGTCGTCCGGCGCCACGCCGTGCTCCAGCAGGTACAGGGCCACCGTGCGGTACAGTGCGCCGGTGTCCACATACATGAACCCCAGCTTTTCCGCCGCCGCCCTGGCGATGGAGCTCTTACCCGCGCCCGCAGGCCCATCGATTGCTACGGAAAACAATACAAACTCCTCTTTTCGCTTGAATTTCAGAAACGCACCATTGAGGGAGAAGGTTCACCGGGGTGTCCTCTGTGGATTTCCCGCGTTTTCCCCTGCCAAATGCCCGGTGGCCCAGGCGATTTGAAGGTTGTAGCCGCCGGTGTAGCCGTCGCAGTCCATGACCTCCCCGGCGAAGTACAGGCCCTTTACCAGTCTGGACCCCATGGTGCGGGGGTCGATCTCCTTCAGTTCCACCCCGCCGGAGGTGACAATGGCCTCCGCAATGGGACGAAAGCCCTCAATCTCCACCGTAAAATCTTTCAGCAGCTCCCCCAGCGCCCGGCGCTGCTCCCTGGTGACGGAATGGCACCTGGTTTCCGGGGAGATGCCCGAACGCTCGATCACGACAGGTATCATCTTCTGGGGCAGGAGCTCCGACAGGGAATTGCGAAACTCACGGTTCCTGTTCTTCTCCAGATCCCGCAGGAGTCGGGCATCCAGCTTCTGGGGATCTAAGGCGGGTTTCAGATCTATGTGAAAGGTATATTTTCCCGGCTCCATGGGATGCAGGTGGGCCGAGGCGCTCAAAATCACCGGGCCGCTCAGGCCAAAATGGGTGAACAGAAGCTCGCCCTGCTCCTCATACACCGGCTTCTTTTTCCCACTTTCCGTGACCCTTACCCCACAGTTGCGCAGGGAAAGCCCCATCATCTGGGAACAGAAGCCGCCCTTTTCCACCAATGGCACCAGGGAGGGCACAATGGGCCGGATCGTATGGCCGGCCTTTTTCGCCAGGCGGAAGCCGCTTCCATCGGAGCCGGTGCCCGGATAAGAGGCGCCGCCGCAGGCCAGCACAGCGCTGGGAGCGACATACTCTCCCTTTGCCGTGCGCACCCCTTTCACAGCGCCGTCTTCCTTCAGTATTTCCAGAACAGGCTCGTTTTTAACCTGCACACCGGCGTTTTTCACATATTTTATCAGAGCGTCCGCCACATCGTCCGCCCGGTCGGAAACAGGGAACACCCGGCGGCCTCGCTCAGTTTTCAGGGGCACGCCCAGGCTTTCAAAAAAGGCCATGGCGTCCGCCGGAGAAAACCGCAGGAAAGCACCGTATAAGAATTTGCCGCCCCGTGGGATGGCCGTCAAAGCCTCCTGGGGAGAGCAGTTGTTGGTCACATTGCACCGGCCCTTGCCGGTAATGCGCAGCTTGCGGCCCAGCCTTTCGTTTTTGTCAAGAAGCAGCACCCTTTTCCCCCGGGCAGCGGCTGTTCCGGCCGCCATTAGGCCGGCGGCCCCGCCGCCAACGACGATAACGTCCCAGCTCAAGTGGAAGACTCGTCCACCTTTTCGTAAACGCCGTATTCATCCCAGATGCTTTCCAGGCGGCTGAGGCTTTCGGCGACCTCACTCTTTTTGCGGATAGCAATGGTGACGATCAGGGCGTTGATGACGCTCAGGGGCCCTACCAGGGAATCCACAAAGGAGACCATGTCGCTGCGGGCCAGCAGCAGGTGAGAGGCGTATTGGGCAACGGGGGAGAGAGGGGTATCTGTCACGGCCAGGGTGATCATACCCCGGTCGGAAGCGTATTTCATGGTTTTCGCGGCTTTCCTCGAATACCGGGGGAAGCTGATGGTGATGATGGCGTCACCCTCGCCCGCACGCACCAGCTGCTGCAAAATGCTGGCCTCGCTGGTGGCGTCTATAAGCTGTACCGTGTCAAACACCAGCCGCAGGTAATGGGCCAAAAAGGTGGCAAGGGCCAAAGAACTGCCAGCCCCAAGGATAAACACCCGCTTGGCGCCCATCAAGGCGTCCACAGCCTCGTAAAAGGTGTCCCGGTCCATGTTTTCCTTGGTGCGCTTCAGGATATCGATATCCTGCTCCAGCACCGCGTCCAAAAGATCCTCCGGTGCGATGTTGGTGCTGGTGCGCTCCAGCTTCTGCACGCTGGTCAGCTTGCAGCGGATCATCTCCTGCATGGCCTGCTGCAAAGCGGGATAGCCGGAGTAACCGATCTCGGTGGCGAACCGCACCACGGTGGATTCGCTGACGCCCACTGCCTGTCCCAGCCGGGAGGCCGTCATAAAGGCAACCTGGTCGGCGTGCTCCTCAATGTACTGGGCGATATACCGCTGACTTTTGGAGAACTCCCGCTGTTTCTGCCGTATCCTCTCGGAAAGCTGACTGTTCATGTTCCCATCCCCTTTCTCTGTCACATTCCATTTTATTTTACGGCTTTCCCCTGCAAAAATCAAGGGAAACCGCCAATTTTGCAGAAAGAAAGATTCTCCCCTCTACAGCGGGGAAGAATCTGCAAAAATCTATGAGATGGTCATTTTGGGCCAATTTTCATTGGCTATTTCCCTTTGAGGGCCTTTTGTATTCTTTTATGGAGCTTTTGAAAATAGATGGAAATCAGACCGCCCAAAGCCCTGTCGTAAAGCAAAAATACCACGTTTGCCAAAAGCAATAACACCGCCGGGGTGGCCTTGCCCAAGAAACTCAGGTTTTCCCAGGGGATGCCCAGCACGTAGATGGACAATATCGTTTCCAGCACCGCAGCCCCGTTGAAGCACAGCAGCTTCACCACCCAGCGAATGGCCGTGTTCCGCACTTTTCCCAATACTCCAAGCAGCATGGGGTAATAGCCGAAAAACAGCACATAGAACAGAGCGGCCTCCCGGTCGGGCGTCAGCAGGAAGGAAAGCACGCCGCACACGGCAAAGACCCCAAAGCCCCAGGAGACGCCAAGCTCCGCCACAACGGGGATGAGCAGACAGCCCGCGATGGCAGGCAGGGCAATGGTCGCCACGGGCACCACACCCGTCAGGAACAGAACGGTCATGGAAAGGGCAGCCAGCAGGCCGCAGAACGATATTTTAATAGAAAGTCTTTTGGAGTTGTTCACAGCGCCGCCCCCTTCAAAAGCTTGAAAACAACTTAGCAGCAGGGGATCAGGTCGCCGCCCATAGACTCGCAGCAGCAGTCTGCACAGATCAGGGAAGAGCACATATCGCAGCTGTTGCACCCGCCGGTGGTCACCGTGCCGGGATTATAGCCGCCGTACATGCCGCTGCCCTGCTGCATGGCCTGGTTCAGGGCCGCGCTGTATTCTGCGTTGCCCGGGTCCATCTGGCAGGCCCGGGAGAAGTGATCCTTGGCTTCCTCCAGCCAGCCCCTGCGGTACAGCACAGAGCCCTTCAGAAAGTACCACTCGGCGTTCCGGCGCGCGGCAGGCACACCGTTTAATATCTGCTCCGCATCGGCCACGCGCCCGGCCATAATGAGGTTGCGCACATCCCCAAAGCTGGAATTGGCGTTGTTCCCCACCGGGTTATACCCCGCGCTGTAGCCGCGTCCATGCTGGCCCCCGGCCTTCCGCTGGGAAGTAATGGCGTCATAGGCCTCGTTGATCTCCTTCATCTTCTCATCGGCCAAATCCTTTAAGGGGCTGTCCGCGTACTGGTCCGGGTGGTACTTTTTCGCCAGATTCCGATAGGCCTCCTTGATCTGCTCGTCGGTTGCGGAAGGCGATACCCCCAGCACCTTATACGGATCCGTCATAGTCCATCCTCCTTTTTCTTTCCCTGATATGCAAAAACAGTATTTCACGCTGTATTTCCGGCAATCCCTTTTGCGCCACATTTTCAATGATGGGGCCGAAGTTCTTCATGTCGATCAAATTCAGCGGCGGCAGCAGCCTTGCCACAGTGGCATTTAAGGCGGTATTACACATATCTTCTGCTTTTTTTCTTAGCTCCGGGGAAAGCGTCCCTGATCCTTCCAGTCCCATTCTGATAAGGAATGGGTTGAAGGCGCCGTCCTCCCTGTCCTCTTTCAGGTCGTCCGCAGCGTCCATCAAATAGACCCACCGGCCCAGGTAATAGCCGAACTCCCCAAGAGCAGCGGCCTGGCCTTTGTTTTCCCCGGCCAGCTCTCGAAACAGCTCTGAAAGCAGGTGGGCAGTAGGCTCCGCGCACTGGTCGATCCCGGCCCGCTTTTCCTCCGCCTGCTTTTGGGTCGTCATGGCCTCCCGGGCACACCGGGCCAAAAACGGGTAACGCTTCCCGGCCTTTTTCGCCTTGCCCGAAACCACAAGCAGCAATATCCGACAGCCCAGGGATTTCCAGAAGCCGCCGTCATCCCTGTCGTCCTCCAGCTTGTGAAAGGTCAACAGCACGGAAAGGGCTGCCGCCTTTTTGTATTCTTCCCCGCCGCCTTCCAAATACCTGCATTTCTTCAAGGGGTTCGCGCAGCACCTGCCCCGGCGCTCACAGACCGTTTCGCCGGAAACCGCCAGCGCCAGCAGGGCGTAAAAGGTACAATCGTAGCTGAGGGAAAACTTTGCCAGCCAGCCGTATTCCTTTGCCAGCGTTTTGCAAAGCTGACAATAAACGGCCTTGTACTGCTCGTACTCTTTGACCAGCAGTTCGGATTTGTAGGGCCTTACATAGCCAAACATCGTTTCCCCTCTTTCGCCCCTTATTGTATCGTATTTCGGCAAAAAGATGTTGAACACACTGTAAATAATTCTATACGAAATCTTAAGAAAACGCAATAGGCACAGCGAAAGATGAACTTTTCCACATGAACATGCCCTCCCCCGCCCGCGGCGAAGGAGGACAAATAATGCCTGCAGTTATTTCAGCAGGGGCTTCAAATACTGGCCTGTGTAAGAGCCGGGCACCTTCGCCACCTGCTCCGGGGTGCCCTGGGCCACCACTTCCCCGCCCCGGTTGCCGCCTTCCGGCCCCAGGTCGATGATGTGGTCCGCAGTCTTGATGAGATCCAGATTGTGCTCGATGACCACCACGGTGTTTCCCGTGTCCACCAGCCTTTGCAGCACATCGATGAGCTTGTGTACGTCTGCGATGTGCAGGCCGGTGGTGGGCTCGTCCAAAATGTAGATGGTTTTGCCCGTGGGTCGGCGGGAAAGCTCTGTCGCCAGCTTGACCCGCTGGGCCTCGCCGCCCGAAAGGGTGGTGGCCGGCTGGCCGACCTTTACATAGCCTAATCCCACGTCCACCAGGGTTTGCAGCTTTCTTGCCAGTTTGGGAATGTCACGGAAGAAATCAAGCGCCTCCTCGGCGGTCATTTCCAGCACATCGTAGATGCTCTTGCCCTTGTACTTCACTTCCAATGTCTCACGGTTATAGCGGTGACCCTTGCACACCTCGCAGGGCACATACACATCGGGCAGAAAGTGCATCTCGATGCAGATGATACCGTCCCCCTGGCAGGCCTCGCACCGGCCTCCCTTCACGTTAAAGGAGAACCGGGAGGCGTTGAAGCCCCGCAGCTTGGCGTCCTGAGTGCTGGCGAACAGCTCCCGAATATCGTTAAACAGCCCGGTATAGGTGGCCGGGTTGGAGCGGGGCGTCCGGCCAATGGGCGACTGGTCGATCTGAATGACCTTGTCGAGGTGCTCCATGCCCAATATTTCCTTGTGAGCGCCGGCATGGGTGTGGGCCCGATTCAGCTCGGCAGCCAGCTTTTTGTACAGAACCTCGTTGATGAGGGAGGATTTGCCGGAGCCGGACACACCGGTAACGCAGACGAACTCCCCCAGAGGTATCTTGACATCGATGTTTTTCAGGTTGTTTTGGGCTGCGCCTTTAATCTCCAGGAATTTGCCGCTGCCCTTCCTGCGCTTTTTCGGCACCTCCACCTTCTTCTTGCCGCTCAGGTATTCCCCGGTGATAGATCTCTTGCACCTTTCAATGCCTTTGACCGGCCCGGCGTAGACGATCTCCCCGCCGTGGACGCCAGCCCCCGGGCCCACATCCACAATAAAGTCCGCCGCCCGCATGGTTTCCTCGTCGTGCTCCACCACGATGACCGTGTTGCCAAGGTCCCGCAGACGCTTCAAGGTGTCCAGCAGCTTTTGGTTGTCCCGCTGGTGCAGGCCGATGCTGGGCTCGTCCAGGATGTACAGCACGCCCATCAAGGAGGAACCGATCTGCGTCGCCAGACGAATACGCTGGCTCTCCCCTCCGGAAAGGGTGCCAGAGGCTCTGCTCAGCGTCAGGTATTCCAGCCCCACGCTTTGCAGGAAGCCCAGCCGGGACTTGATCTCCTTGAGGATGGACTCCGCAATCATCTGCTCCCGTTCGGTCAGCTTCAGCGCTTCGATAAATTCCAACGCCTCGGTAACGGACTTATCGCAGAACTCGCTGATGTTGAGGCCCCCCACGGTGACGGCCAGGCTCTCCTTGGAAAGCCTTCTGCCGTGGCACTCGTCGCAGGGCACGGCGCTCATGTAGGTCTCAATCTCCTCCTTGATCCAGCTGGAGGAGGTCTCCCGGAAGCGCCGCTCCAAATTGTTGATGATGCCCTCGAAGGTGGCCGTGTAGGTGCCGCTGCCGTATTCGTTGACCCGGGTCAGCTTGATCTTCTCCCCCTTGGTGCCGTACAGCAGGATGTCGATGATCTCGTCAGGCAACTCACCCAGAGGGGTGTCTAGGGAAAAGTGGTAATGCTCGGCAAGGCCCCGCATGTACATGGCGGCAATGGTGCTGCCCTCCATGGCCCAACCGCTGGCCTTCAGGCCTCCCTTGTTGATGGAGAGCCGCTTGTCCGGGATGATGAGCAGGGGGTCTATCTTCATGAAAACTCCAAGGCCCGTGCATTTTTTGCACGCGCCGAAGGGATTGTTGAAGGAGAACATCCGGGGGGAAAGCTCGTCGATGCTGACCCCGTGCTCCGGGCAGGCGTAGTTCTGGGAAAAGGTGATGTCCTCTCCTCCGTCCACGCTGACCACCACAATGCCGCCGGTAAGCCCCGCCGCCACCTCGATGGAATCCGCCAAACGGGAGCGGATGTCGGCTTTGACCACCAGCCTGTCCACCACGATCTCAATGGTGTGTTTCTTATTCTTTTCTAGGGAAATGGTCTCGTTTAAATCGTAGATGAGGCCGTCTACCCTGGCCCGCACAAAGCCGGAGCGCCGGGCGGCGTCGAACTCCTTTTGATGTTCACCCTTCTTGCCCCTCACCACAGGGGCCAACACCTGTATCTTCGATTTTTCCGGCAGCCTTAATACCTGATCCACGATCTGATCCACGGTCTGCTGCTTGATCTCCCGGCCGCAGATAGGGCAGTGGGGGATGCCGATGCGGGCGTACAAAAGCCGGAGGTAATCGTAAATCTCCGTCACGGTGCCCACGGTGGATCGGGGATTCTTGGAGGTGGTCTTCTGGTCGATGGAAATGGCCGGGGAAAGACCGTCGATCAGGTCCACGTCCGGCTTTTCCATCTGGCCCAAAAACATTCTGGCGTAAGAGGACAGGGATTCCACATATCTTCTCTGCCCCTCAGCGTAAATGGTGTCAAAGGCCAGGGACGATTTCCCCGAACCGGACAGGCCGGTAAACACCACCAGCTTGTCCCGGGGGATGGTCACGTCCACATTTTT
>CAZYLJ010000017.1:0-17493 GCA_964648555.1 uncultured Acutalibacter sp. | reverse complement strand
ATTCCGGAGAACATTGAAAGCTGACCATAAAGGAGAGAGATAGATGGATCGGAAGACGAAGGAAGAGAAGAAGGCGGAGCAGGAACAGCTTCAGCGGGAAAAGGAGAAGCGGCTGGATCAGAAGCTGGCTAAGCTTACAAAGGCCATGCCTTTTTTGAATGTGGGCACCGCATTAAAGGTAACCTGCGTTGGCTTTGCCCTGGGGATCATCCTGCGGGTGGTGCAGATGCTGTACTGCTTTGATTACGATACCGGCTTTTACACCGACGGCGGCCTTCTGGCCTGGTGCAGCCTCATCGTGGTGCTGGTCTCCTCTCTGGCGGGAGGCGTTATGTGCTTCTGCTCCCGCCGGTATTTCGGGCCCTATGTGCCTCGGAAAAACGCGGGCCTTGGCGCGGCGGCCCTCATTTCCGGCGTGGCCCTGATTGCCTCCGCGATTTTGCAGACCATTGACTATGCCGGTTACCTGAAAACCGGCTTCTCCGCCTACGATTCCGCAGAGAGAGGCTTCATCCATCTGGCGTTTCTGGTGACAAGCTTTCTGTTCGGCGCGGTGCAGCTGTTTGCCGCCGCCGGGTTCTTTCGCGGAAAGAACAGCCTGGAAAAGGCCCCGCTACTCTATTTGATCGGGGTGCTTTGGGGCGTGGCGTATCTGATTCTTGTCTATGTGTTTTACGCTAAGTCCTCCTCCTTTGTGGAAAATTTCTTTGCTGTGGGCGGCGGCGCCAGTATGCTGCTGTGCCTGTTCTATCTTTGCAAACTGTTCAGCGGCATCGATTCCTCCTCCGCAGCCAAGCGTGTGTTTGTCACCGGCATTTTCGCGGTGGTATTTACAATCACTTATTCCTTCTCTAACCTGGCGCTGCTCCTGCTGGGAAAAAGCTATCTAGGTGAAATTCCCACCCTGTTCCAGCTGGGCAGCCTGTGCATGGCGTTGTTCATTTTGATCTTTCTCATCACTTTCCGGCGCTACAGCATTCGCACCACGCCCAGGGGAGACACCGGAGAGTTTGCCAGGATGCGCACCGGCGAGATCCCGAAGGTAGAGGCGGAGCCCACCCCCGCGCCCAAGCCCCAGCAGAAAGGCGGCCGCAGGTTCCGGCCCGACTGAGTTTTTGCAAAAAGCCAAGTTTTTTTCCTTGAAATTCGTAAGAATTTCTTCCAGGCCTCTTGTAAATTCCAAAGAAATACAGTAAAATAAAGACAAGTTCCACCCCATTACACTTTCAGGAGGTTTTACCAATGTCTGTTAAAGTTGCAATCAATGGTTTTGGCCGCATCGGCCGTCTGGCTTTCCGTCAGATGTTCGGTGCCGAGGGCTATGAGATCGTCGCAATCAACGACCTGACCAAGCCCTCCATGCTCGCTCATTTGCTGAAGTACGATACCGCCCAGGGCGGCTACTGCGGCAAGATTGGCGAAGACCGCCACACTGTGACTGCCGATGACGAGGCCGGCACCATCACTGTGGATGGCAAGACTCTCAAGATTTACGCTGAGAAGGATGCCAAGGATCTGCCTTGGGGTCAGATCGGTGTTGATGTTGTGCTGGAGTGCACCGGCTTCTACACCTCTAAGGAGAAGAGCCAGGCTCATATCGCCGCCGGCGCTAAGAAGGTCGTCATTTCCGCTCCTGCCGGCAACGACCTGCCCACCATCGTTTACAGCGTCAACGAGAAGACCCTGACGAAGGACGACACCATCATTTCCGCGGCTTCCTGCACCACCAACTGCCTGGCGCCTATGGCCAAGGCCCTGAATGATTACGCCCCCATCCAAAGCGGCATTATGTCCACCATCCACGCCTATACCGGCGATCAGATGATCCTGGACGGGCCCCATCGTAAGGGCGACCTGCGCCGCGCTCGTGCCGGTGCTGCCAACATCGTTCCCAATTCCACCGGCGCCGCCAAGGCTATCGGCCTGGTCATCCCTGAGCTGAACGGCAAGCTGATCGGCTCCGCTCAGCGCGTACCTGTTCCCACCGGCTCCACCACCATCCTCACCGCCGTTGTGAAGGGCACTAACATCACCAAGGAAGGCATCAACGCCGCCATGAAGGCTGCGTCCTCCGCCTCCTATGGCTACAATGAGGATCCCATCGTTTCCTCCGATGTTATCGGCATGACCTACGGCTCTCTGTTCGACGCCACCCAGACCATGGTTGCCAAAATCGCTGACGATCTTTACGAGGTTCAGGTCGTGTCCTGGTACGACAACGAGAACAGCTACACCAGTCAGATGGTCCGCACTATCAAGTACTTTGCCGAGATCTAATCTCTCGTGCGGCAGGTTGGGCAATAGTGTCAGTGTTAGGCCCGCCTGTAGGTGCTGAAAAAGGTAAATCGAAAATCCCGCAAGCGAAATCTTGCGGGATTTTTTCTAAGGTAAAAAATGTATCGGGCATAAGAGGGAAGTGGTCATCAAAATGGAAGATCAAGCACGGGTGATCCGGGCGGAGCTGAAAACAAAGCGGACGCTTGTGACAAGCGACATCCACGGGAATTACGACAATTTTACCGCTCTTTTGAAAAGGCTGGAATACCGGCCCGGGGAAGATGCTTTGGTTGTGATTGGTGACTTGATCCAGAAGGGCGATAAGAATCTTGACACCCTCCATTTGATGATGGAGCTTTCCAAAACAGAGAACGTCTTTCTCCTTCGCGGAAATAACGACTGGTATGTGGAGAAGGATGATGAGACCGTATTTGGCATCCTTTCTCATTTTCGCGGGCGCATCCTTCAGGGCGAGATGATAAAGGCTCTGGGCCTGCCTTTCCCACGAACTGTGGAAGAATTCCACCTCTGCCGCGGGAAGATCGAAGAGGCGTACCGGAAAGAGCTTGCCTTTTTGCGAAATCTGCCGGATATTCTGGAAACGGAGAAGTTCCTCTTTGCCCACGCGGGGCTGCAAAACGAAGAGCTGGGATCCCAGGAGCTGAGTTTTGTGCTGGCCGCGCCCCGGTTCCACGAAACAGTGGAGCACACCTTTTCAAAGCTCCTTCTGGTAGGGCACTGGCCCACTGCCAATTACCGCTCTGATCGCCTGTGTAACGCGCCGATCTTTAACTTTGAAAGGAATGTCCTTTCCATCGACGGCGGCAACCGGGTAAAAACGCTAGGCCAATTAAACGGGATCCTTCTCAATAACGAAACAGGGGAGTGGTCTTGGGATTATGTGGATAGCTTCCCGAAAATCAAAGCGCCCTGCTCTCAGGAATATAAACCCGGCAGGGCCATCACCTGGCCGGATAATTATGTGGAGCTTCTGGAGCATAAAAACGGCTTTTCCCGCTGCCGCTTCCAAAAGGATGGCACACTGTTTGAGATCCCCGATAGCTTTCTTTATGAGGCTTGCGGCGGTGGGGTTTTCCGCAGCGAGGACATCACCACCGCCCGTCTCGGGGTGGAAGCGGGTGAGGAGATTTCCCTCATCTGGCGTGGGGAGGACAGAATGCTCGTCATGAAAAACGGGGAAGCGGGCTTCCTGCTTCTCAAATAAAGCTGCAAAAAAAAATGAACCTTTTCCTGCTTTTTTCCGTCTATAGTATTGAAATCGATTTCAATACAGAAAATTGGAGGCCCGTATGGAACCCCACGAAAGCCGGCTGGAGGCGGTATGGTTTCTGGCTGGCAACACTGGGGACGCGCTTTACAGACGCGGCCGGATTCGTTTAGGATGTGAGAATATGGAAGACTTTGAAGAACTGCTTCGCGTTCACCGTGCGGCTATCGAGCGGTCTGTGAAATTCCGCATCCCTAATCTGGCGGACGCAGAGGACGTTTTGCAGGAGGTCTATTTGACCGGCTACCAGAAATTTTCTCAGCTGCAAAACAGAGAGACCTTCAAGCCCTGGATGCTGGAGATCGCCCGCAACAAGTGCAACGACTGGTTTCGGGCAAAGGCCAAAAGCCTGGAGCTGCCCCTGGAGGGGTTGGAGCAGAAGGAGCTCACTCACGGGCGCTTTGGCTTTGCCGAGCGGTTGGAAGTCCGGGACACCGTTGCGCGTCTTGGCAGCCGGGAGCAGCAGATCTTATACCTGTATTTTTGGAAAGAGCTGCCCCAGGCAGAGATCGCAAAGCGTCTGGGCGTGCCCCTCGGCACGGTGAAAAGCCGCCTGCATACCGCGAAAGAAAGCTTCAAGGCCGCCTACCCTCACAAGAATAGTTGGAAAGGAGCAGATACGATGAAACAGATGGTAAAAGCTATGCCGGAATATAAAATTGAGAAGCTGGAGAAGGAACCCTTCGCCGTTAAATGGGAGGAGCTGATGGGCTGGTTCCTGGTGCCGAGGGAGGGGGAGACCCTTTCCTGGGGCATTTATGACATGCCCTCCCGGAAACTGGACACCGCCTACCGGATGGAGGTGGGCGGAAAGGCCGCGGTCCACGGCATCGAGGGCGTCAGCGTTACCGCAAGGGTGACCTACAGCGTAGATTCGCCTGTCGGCGACCCTGGAAACCCGGATGATCTGGACTTTGTGGCCCAGCTTACCGACACACATTGCCGGTATCTGGCCTGCGCCAGAACAGTGGATGGTGTGCGAAATTACTACACTTTCCTGGATGGGGACTCCTTCCTCAACAACTGGGGCTTTGGAGAAAACAACTGCGGCAAGGAAGTGAACCTTACCAGAAAGGGCGACATCACCCGCCAGGGCGACACGGTCACTACCGCAGACAAGGATTTCCTGCTTGATGTGGTGGGCCGGTATCGGGTCACTATCGGCGGGAAGGCCTATGACACTATTTGTGTAATGGACGTGGAGACCTACAACAACGGTGTGGTTTCCGAGCAGTTTATCGATGAAACCGGCCGCACAGTGCTTTGGCGGCGCTTTAACAGGAACGACTGGGGCTTTGACCGCTTCCGGAAAAAGTGGACAGAGCTTCTTCCCGACAATCAGCGCCTCACTGTAAATGGAGAAACCTATGTCCATTGGTATGACTGCATCACCGATCACATCCTCTAAGGACGCCTGATAGCAAAGAGCCTCCCGGACAGTGACCGGGCAGGCTCTTTGCTTTTCACAAAACGTGAGCTTCCAGCCATCTAGCGGGGCCGTCGTCCTCGTTGTCGGCGCATATTTCATCCGCGACAGCCTTGACCTCCGTCAGAGCGTTTGCAACGGCGACGCCGACGCCGGCCGCCTGCAAAAGGGAAATGTCGTTCCAGTCATCGCCGAAGGCTACGGTTTCAGCAGGGGGAATGTCAAACCTCTCGCAGACGGCCTTCAGCGCCCTGCCCTTTTCCACGCCTTTGGGCTGGATCATGATGATCTTGCCATCCGACACCTGGCAGTAAAATTCCTTTGGCAGACAGGCCTCCACAGCTTTCAGCTGCTCCGCGTCCTGAAACCCCACAATGAGCTTTTCCGCAGGCTTGTCAGGGAAAGTGGAAAAATCTGTAAAATGGTAGGGGATACCGAACCACAGCCTGTCCGCGTTGAAATTGGCATACAGCTCCCCACCGATTTCCGCTGAAAGGGTGGCCTCGGGGAATTTCGTTTTCAACAGCTGCAATATCGCCAGCGCCGCACCGGGCTCGATGCCCTGCTCCCAAATAATATCTCCATGCAGTGTGACTACTCCGCCGTTGTGGCACAGCGCGCCGTCATAGGCAAGGCCGCTGATCAGGCGCTCTAAGGCGCGGGGCGGACGGGCAGTTGCCACAAAAAACAAAATGCCCTTCTCCCGGCAGCGCGCCAAAACGTCGCAGGTATAGGGAGAAAGGCTTTTGTTGTTTCGCAGCAGCGTGCGGTCCAGGTCGCTGGCAATCAGCTTGATGTGTTGCATGAATACCACCCTCTCCAAAGTGTTTTGCGTTATTCTACCAAAAGAAAATGGAAAATGCAAGGTAAAAAATTGAGACCTCCGCAAAGCAGAGGTCTCTTATTTCGATCCTATTCATGCCGTAAAGCGTCGATGGGATTCAGATTGGCGGCCTTGACCGATGGCAGCAAACCAAACAGGATGCCGATGACCATGGAAAACAGCACTGCCAGGAAAATGGACGGTACGCTGATGGCAACCGGAGCCTGCGTCAGGTTCGAAATGAGCTTCGCCAGGCCGATGCCGGCGGCGACGCCCAGGATACCGCCCATGCAGGTGAGCACCGCGGCCTCTGTCAGGAACTGCCAGAGGATGCGGCTGCGTTTGGCGCCCACGGCCTTTTTCAGGCCGATCTCTCTGGTACGCTCCGTCACAGAGACAAGCATGATGTTCATGACGCCGATGCCACCCACCAGAAGGGAGATAGCCGCCACCCAAATCAGCTGCTGATTGGTAGTGTTGCTCAGCTCCTGCAGCTCCTGGGCCTTTTTCAGAGTGTCCTCCGCACGGTATTTTATATTTTCATTGGTGGAAAGGGTGTTCAAAAGCTCTTCCACATCACGGCCGACCGAGGACATAGCCTCTGTAGAGGTGGCCCGGACGGAAACCTCCTGCGGCTCGTCATAGGCGAACAGGGAGGGCCAGATGGTGTTGGGAATAAAGATCTTGCCGGAGGTCGAGGCGTTCATGTAGGTGTAATAATCATCGATGGAGTTGATGACCGGCTCAGAGGTGATCGTTGGTTCAACCACGCCGACCACCACCAGGGCGATGGAGTTGTACTCGATGACCTGCCCGATTGGTTCTTCCCCCTGGAACATCTGATCTGCCATGTCGCTGTCCAGAATGGCTACCGCCCGGAAATCGTTGTAATCCTTGGGGACGAAGGTGTGGCCCCGCTTTATCTTATATCCGCAGGTGGAAAAGTAGGTGTCGTTGATGCCGTAAACGCTGCAGCCGGACACCGCCGTATTGCCAAAATAGAAGGAATTGCCGTAGCTGACGCGGCTGTTGTAAACGGTAGCCGCCTCCACGTCCGGCAGGGCCAGAATAGAATCGTACACATCGTCCGTCACCTGGGTGATGCCGCTGGGCAGGCCCTCTCGCATATCGTAGGGATAATCGTAATCTGTACGGTAAAGCTGCACGTGCACCACATTGTTTCCCGCGCCGATGAGGTTTTGCTTGATCTGCTCATTAGTGCCCTTGATGGTGGAAACGATAGAGATGATGGAGGCAATGCCGATGATGATGCCAAGCATGGTCAGGAAGGAGCGCAGCTTATGGGACCAGATGCCTTGAAAGGACAGGCGGATATTCTCAATCATTGACGGTACCTCCCTCCGCGGTCAGGTCTGTTTCAGCCAGGGTCGGCAAGTCTCCCTCAGCCCCCATAGGGCCATCCTCCGTTCCTTCCAGAACGACCCGAACGCCTTCCTTCACGTCTGAGCCATAGGGGAAGGCCACGTAGTCGTCAATGGTCAACCCATATTTTATTTCAATGTACTCTCCGCTGTAGATGGATTTGCCCGTTTCCACATACTGCTTGAACAGGCGGTTGTCAATGCCGGCTTTCATCACATAAGAGCCGGTCTCATCCTCTCTGAGATACGGCTTGTAGAGATACAGAGATGTGCTGCCGTCTTCAGAGTCGGTTTCCGCCGCATGGATAGTGATATCCACATACTGGCCGTTCTGCATTGTGGAGGCAGCTTGCGGCAAAACAGCGGTGAACTCGTAATTGGAGCTATTTGGATTGCTTTCGCCGTAATAGTACAGGTCAGAGCTGGAATCCAGAGGGTAATCGGCAATGCTGACGATCTCCGCCTGGTATTCGTTGCCGGTCATGTAGTCCATCACAGTGACCTGACTGCCAACCTGGACGCTGCCCAGGAGGTTTTCGGGAAGGGCGCCGATCACATAATAGACGTTGGCGCTGGAAACCACTAAAAAGGGCTGATTGTCCATTGCGGCGGTATCCTGGTCAAGGAGAGTCTTTACCACGCCGTCCACCGTACTGAGCACCGTGGAGTTCCTCAGCTGCAGCTTTGCCCGTTCCAACTCCAGATCGGCACGCTTTTTGGCCAGCTGCAAATTGGCGATCTCCTGCTTCTTTTCCTCGATAAACTGGTTCAGCTCCGCGGCGGTGTAGCCCATGTTGTCGTAATTGTTGGGATTGGGGGTGACGGTAGGGGCGGCGGTAGCGCCATACCGCACAGCAAGCGACTGCAGGGGGCTGTTGCCGGAAAGAGAATCCGGCGGCAGGAAGCTGGCAGAAAGTTGGGTACCGTCCAGCTGAAAGGCGGAAATGAGGGAGCCGTAGTTGGAGTTGCCCTCACGCACCTCAAAAATGGCGGCAAAAGGGGAAATGAGCTGATCCGCCGGGCGCACGGTGGGTTCCGGGCTGGGAGAGGGTGTGCTCTCTTCCTCCAAGGAGGAGCTTTCCTCACTGCTTTCCGGCGTGGGGGTGGGGGATGAAGTTGCCGCCTCGTCCTCTTCAAGAGAACCCATCAGCCACTGCAGGAACTGAGGCGTGACAAGACAGTCGTCCGTGCAGAGGAACACATAGGGGTCATCGGTAGTGCCGCTGCCCCGGTAGGGCAGGGAGTTCAGATCCAGCTGACTGTAAAGTGTCACATCCGCAGGCTGGATGGAGGGATTGGGCGTTGGGCTGGGCGTAGCCGTCGGGTTGGGGGTAGTCGTCTGGCTGGGGGTAGTCGTCTGGCTGGGGGTCACGATCGGCCCGGCACTGGGGATGACTATGGGTGCAGAGGTGGAGGCGGGCTTCGTATTCTGGTACTTTTTCAGCTGCTTTTCGGCGTCCTGTATGTCAAGCTCCGCCTGGGCCACGTCGTTTTCCTTGATCTTCACGTTGAGTTCCAGCTGCTCTTTGTCGTATTGCAGCAGCGGGTCGCCAATCTTGACCTCCTGGCCCTCCTCCACAAAAAGCTCGCTGATGGTCTTGCTGGAATCAGGGTAAAGCTGCTGCACATAATCGCTGACAATGCGTCCGGAGGACTGGCTGCTGTCACCATAATAATATGTTTCCGCCACCTGGGCGACAGGGAGCACCTCGACGGTCTTTTTTTCGTTTTGGTATTGGAGGAACATCCACAGGCCCACGCCCACGGCAGTGAGCAGAACCACAGTGATGATGATTGCGATCAACTGCAGTTTTCTTTTCTTGTTCATTGCTTCTCCTCCTTTCGGGCGGAGGCCGCGTTATCCCTCGGGTCAAGGCTTTCAATATCCACCAGCCGGGGATGGGCGTTGGCGTACTTCCCCCTGGAAAGGGCCTGACCCCAGGGCGGGGGAGGCGGCGCAAACGCGGCGGCAAGGTCAACGTCCGTCATTTTTGGCGCGCCAAAGCCGCCCCGGATGGGAGCGGGCTCATAGGACTCTACCGCGTCAAAAGCCGTGTCAAAGGCAGTGCCGTCATCATCGTCGGCTTCTTCCTGCAAATCGGTTTCGATCTTCTCTTCCTCAGAGGGGAGCTCTTCCGTCTTGACTTCTGTTTCCGCCTGCCCGGCCTGCGCGGAGGGTTCGGTCTCCTCCGTCGATTCCTCCGGCCCCTGCCAGATGTCGAATGAGATCTGGTCGGGGCCGCCCGCAACGGTGGGCTTGTCCACCAATGCGGGGGTGTCCGGGTCAGGATCGGGTTCAATGCCGGATTCCCGCAAAAGGGTGTCGCCGAAATAATAGTTGGGCTTTTCCGCCTTGTCAAGCAGCGCGGAAAGCTCCTCATCTATAAAGGGCTCCGGCGCGGCGTCTTCCACAAAAATGCTTTCAATATCAAAAGGAGCGTCCTCCGGCTGAGAAACGGTTTCTTCGACCGGCTCGGCGGTTGATTCGTCAGCGGCTTCCGGCTGCCGGGTCTCCTCTGCGGGCTCGTCCTCCAGCTGTAAAACGATCATCGGCTTTTTGACCCGCCTGGAAGCGGGAGCCTCTTTCGGCTGAGCTTCTGGCGGGAGCTTTTCCTTAGCCTCCGCACCGGCAGATTCCTCTTCCGCAGGAGCAGGGCCCTCGTCCACGAAAATGGATTCGATCTCAATGGGAGCAGCCTTGCTTGTGTCGGTTTCCTCAGCGGGCGGCTCTGCCGCTTCATCGTTTTCCGCAGCAGCCGCCTCCAAAACGGGAGCGGTCTCTTCTTCTTCTTCAAAGACAGGGATGCTTTCGATCTCGATGACGTCCTCTTCCTCCTGAACTTCCGGCCCAGACAAAACAGTTTCCACCGGAATGGGCTGGACAGGCTTTTCCAGCGGCCTTGCCTCCTGAGCAAGGTGCAGGGCGGCCCCTGCGTCTATGAGCCGGCCGTCGCGGATATGCAGGACGCGCTGGGCATGGGAGGCAATCTCCGATTCGTGGGTGATCATCACGATGGTAACGCCCTCGTCGTTGAGCTTCTGGAAAATTTCCATGATCTGCTGGCCCGAGGCCGTATCAAGAGCGCCGGTTGGCTCGTCCGCCAGCAGGATCTTCGGGTCGTTGACGATGGCCCTGGCAATGGCCACCCGCTGGCACTGGCCGCCGGAAAGCTGCGGGGGCTTAAAATCCAAGCGGTCGCCAAGGCCCACGCGCTCCAGGGCCCTTTTCGCGATTTCCAGCCGTTCCTTCCGCCGAACGCCGGCATACAAAAGCGGCAGCGCCACGTTTTCCACCGCGGACTGCCTGGGGAGCAGGAAAAAGCTTTGAAACACGAAACCAATGCTGCGCAGGCGGACCTGAGACAGCTTCAAATCGCTCTGCCCGGACAGGTCCTGCCCCTCCAGGAAATATTCCCCGGAGGTGGGAACGTCCAGGCAGCCGATAATATTCATCAGGGTAGTCTTACCAGAGCCGGAGGGGCCCATGATAGCGACGTACTCTCCCTCGTCTACCGTCAGAGAGACGTTTCTCAGTGCCGGAACCTCCAGCTTGCCCTGGTCATAATTTTTGCAGATGTTCCGCAGTTCCAGAATCATTCGGTATAGCCCTCCCCGCTTTCTGTGGAGAAGGCCTTGTCAGCCAGATCGGCACCTCCGACATTAGTGGTCGTATCGGGCATATCCATATAATCCTGCTGGTACTGGGCGTCCATGGTGGTTGGCATGCCCGGCAGCAGGTCTTCTGTGGGATAGGCGATGCAGTCTGTCTTGGTGACGCCGCTTTTGATCTGATAGGAGTCGGTTTCAGTGTCGTAATCGCCCAGAATGACAATGCGCTTTTCCAGCTTGTCGCTGTCATTTTTTGCCCACACAAAGCTTCCGCTTTCATCATGGCCGACATACATGGCGGGCAGCCATATGCCGTCCTTTTTGACTGTGACGCCAAGGTCAGGCTCTATGTAAACGTGCTGGCCCAAAATCAACCCGTCCGGGTTTTCCAGGGAAACGTAGAAATTATATTTGGAGCTTTGCTCGCCGCTGTCCGTGCCGTAGTAATATCCGTCATAGATGCTGTTTTGATCGGAGGCGGCTTCCTGGTCGATGCTGTCTATCGTGCCCTTCCAGGTGATGGACGGGTCGAGGCGGCTGTACACGATCACAGCCTGGCCGGTGGAGAGAGAGGAAAAATTCAGTTCCGAAACAGTGCCCTTGATGCGGTACTCGCCGGAAGAGAGGATGGTGATAAAGGCGGAAGACTGCGAATCACTATAACTATAGCTACCGGACGTTTCAGTCTGATTGGCGTTTACTTCCTTCACCACGCCGTCAACCTCGGAATAGACCTCGGTGTTATTCAAAAACTCCTGCAACTTTTCCATTTCGGCTTTTTTCTTATCGCTGTCAATCTCCAGCTGCTCGATCTGCAGCGTGATGGCGTTGATGCGCACCGTATAGGCCAGCTCCTCATCATTACCGGCCGTCTTCTTTTCCGTTTCCAGGTCGGACTTCTGCTTTTGCAGTGTGGTGATCTGATTGGAGAGGCCCTCCTGGTCATACTGGGCGGACTTCAATTCCAAATCGACCTCTTCGGTGCTGTAGCGGAAAAGCAGGTCGCCAACATGCACCTCGTCACCCTCCTGTACGGCAATCTCCGCCACATCCTTGCTTTCGTCCCTGTTGATCTTATAGATCTCCTGGGGCTCCACAATGCCGGAATACCTGGGGGTAGCGCCGGTCTCCAGCCCGACGATGGAGGAGATGGGATTGACATAGACAGGGGAGGCGTTGGCGGCTGCCAGATAATCCTTCAGCCAAAGGAACCATACGCTCAGCGCGGCGGCCGCCAGTACGGCTATGACGATCAGTGTGATAATGAGCGGCTTCCGCTTGTTGCGATTATTTTTCATAGCAGGATAACTCCTTCTATCGGATATCATCAATATACTGTATTATTATAGCGCACATCGCACTATATATCAACATAAATTTCAAAATTTTACAAATTTATGTTAAAAACTTTCACGCTCCGTCTGTCTACATTTTGTATAAAAAGGAGAGCTTTTCAGGAAAATGTCCTGAAAAGCCCCGTGAAAGCTATACTATTAAAATATATTTATCCCGCTTCCGGCCACTGGGTATAGCCGCCCGCGCCGTCCGGGCACAGGGGATAGCGGGAAATATACTCCGAATCCCACAGCAGCCCCACAAGCTCCTGCCGGGAGAGGGTCCTGCTCCAGGAAATCATGCAGTGCTCGTAGTCCTGGTTCACCTCGGCAACTGTGTACCCGCCGTCCGAAATGCCGATGACTATCATGGAGTGCTCGTATTCCCGCAGACGGATGTGGTCGCCCACCCGCAGCAGATCGGGATCGTTGAATACGTGAAGGCCTGCTTCCTCGCCGAAAAGCTGGTCGCTCAGGAAAGAGGCGAAGGCGCTGCACTGACACAGAGAATAAAAGGGGAGCACTTCTAATGTGGTGCCATTGTAGAAATTGCAGTATTCCTGCCAGTTGACGGAATGATTACAGGGAATGTCCGTGACAGACCAGGGCGTTTCCGTACCTGCCGGCACCTCTATGCCGGCGTGATTCCAGTATTTTCCCTGGGGGAAGCAGGCTTGAAGCACATCCAACCTCTGCCGGAGACCTTCCATCGACAGCGAGCAGGTATTGACAGCTTCTTCCTGCGTCTCCGTCAAAGGGAAGAGACATTCTCCATAGACATACCCCTCGGTCCCATCGTCTAAAATTGCGGCGTACCAGAGGGGATCGTTTGTCTCCCGCAGGGTGAGGCTCACGCCGGACGCAAGCTGGCAAAGGGGCTCGGTGGAGGAGGGGGTGCTGTATAGCGCGGTGGGAATGGCCAGATATGCGCTGAAGAGAGAGGGATCCGGCTCAGGAAAGACGACGCCTTCTTCAACGCCCAGGCAGATGGCGTGGGATAAAAGGCTCTTTTCCAGAGCAGCGGTAAGCGTGCCTTCTTCTTCCTCTTCCTCTTCGTCCGTCTCCAGCTCTGCCGCCAGCGAGATTTCGATCTCTTCCGGGGCATCCTGTTCTCCGCAGGAGCTGAAAACGCTGGCCAGAAGAACGATCGGCAGGAGGAGCAGGATCGTATTATTTGTTTTACGTTTTTCAGACATAAGCGGGCCTCTTTTTTGCATGTAGGGATTCAGGTTGATTTTTCGACGTGATTACAGTATAATGAAACAGCCGATACGATGGAAGCGAACCATATAAGAAACCATATATTAACCGCTCCGGCGGAACGAGGTACTGAATGGCTAAGAAATACTATGCTGTGCGAAGCGGAAAAGACGGTGTGAGCGGAATTTATCTCACCTGGGAGGAGTGCAGGGCTCAGGTGGAGGGCGTGCCCGGCGTCAAGTATAAGGGATTTCCAAGCATTGAGGAGGCGGAGGCTTTCCTCCATGAGGAGGCGCCACCGGCGGGAACCGCCGCCAAAACGAAAAAGAAAGAGGAAACTGTTCCGCCGGAGCCCT
The DNA here is from genome assembly GCA_964648555.1 of uncultured Acutalibacter sp. Lineage (GTDB taxonomy): Bacteria > Bacillota > Clostridia > Oscillospirales > Acutalibacteraceae > Acutalibacter. The sequence goes on along the minus strand of CAZYLJ010000017.1, from coordinate 3,798 downwards.
ATAAGGCCGGTGCTGCCGTGGCATATGTAGACGGCAGCTATCGAAAAGAAACGGGGGAGTACTCCTGCGGAGCTGTGCTGTTTTATGACGGTGTCCGCAAGGATTTTTCCCAGAAGGCTGCTGATCCGGAGCTGGCCGATATGCACAACGTGGCGGGGGAGATCATGGGCGCGGAGGTCGTCATTCGGTACTGTATCGAGCAGCACATCCCCGCGGTGGAAATCTATCACGATTATCGGGGCGTGGGGAAGTGGGGCATGGGCCAGTGGAAAACCAACCGGCCCGGCACCGCCCGGTATGCCGCCTTTTGCAGAGAGGCCATGAAGCAGATAAAGCTCAGCTTTATTGAGGTGAAGGGCCACTCCGGAGACTATTGGAACGATGAGGCCGACCATCTGGCCAAAGCGGCGTTGGGCATCATTTAAGTTAAGAAGAACGCTTTGATTTTGCGGTCACGGGCTTTGTGGCCGCTTTTTTGCGTCCCGCGCTGTCGATGCCGTTCTTCTTGCAGAACGAGTTCATGCAGCAGCTTTCGCACATGGCCCTTCTGGCGGTGCACACCGCCCTTCCATGGAGCACCAGCCGATGGCAGAAATCGTTGGAGTCCTCCGGCGGCAGTACGGCCCGCAGGTCGTCCTCTACCTTGACAGGAACGGTATTTTTGGTCAAGCCCAGCCGCCCGGCGATGCGGATGCAGTGGGTGTCCGTTACCACGGCGGGCTTGTGGTAGATGTCCCCGACGATCAGGTTGGCGGTCTTTCTTCCCACACCCGGCAGTCTTGTCAGCTCTTCAATGGTATCCGGCACCTGGCCGCCGAACTCGTCCCGGATCATCCGGCAGGCCGCCAAAATGTCCTTGGATTTGATCTTGTAAAATCCGCAGGAGCGTATCAGCTCGCTGATCTCCTCCTCGGTGCCCTCGCAGAAGGCCTCCAGCGTGGGGAAACGGGCAAACAACGCCGGCGTTACCATATTGACCCTGGCGTCTGTGCACTGGGCGGAGAGCCGGGTGGAGATCAGTAATTGCAGCGGATCCTGGTAGTTGAGAGAGCACACCACGCCGGGGTACTCCTTTTTCAGGGCTTCTACGGCCAGAAGGGCCAGTTCTTTGCGTGTCATAATCACAACTCCAATCGACGGGATTCGACAAATTCCTGACAAAAAGGGGGCTTTACTCCCGATAGAGCTCTTTCATCATGGCAATCTCAGCGGCGTAGCCGTCCAGATCGTTGGGCGTTTCCAAATAGAAGGGCAGCTCCCGCAGAACAGGGTGATTGATGATGCGCTCCAGGGCTTCCGGCCCAATGCTGCCCTGTCCAAGCTTTTGGTGGCGGTCCTTGTGGCTGCCAAGCGGGTTCATGCTGTCGTTCAGGTGAATGGCCTTTAAGCGTCTCAGGCCGATGACCTTATCGAACTCTGTCAGGACGCCGTCAAGGTCGTTTACAATGTCGTACCCACCGTCAAAAATGTGGCAGGTGTCAAGGCACACACCCATCTTATCGGAAAGCTCCACCCGGTCGATGATGGCCCGCAGTTCTTCAAAGCTGCGCCCCATTTCAGAGCCCTTCCCTGCCATGGTCTCCAGCAGGACGGTGGTGCCTTGCTCCTTCCAAAGAATGGCATTCAAATGCTGAGAAATCAGTTCGATGCCGATCTCCGGCCCCTGCTTTACGTGGCTGCCCGGGTGAAAGTTGTACATGCTGCCTGGAATGTGCTCCAGCCGCTTCAGATCGTCCTCCATGGTGTTCCGGGCAAATTCCCGCAGGCCCTCGTCGGCAGCGCAGGCGTTCAGGGTATAGGGCGCATGGGCAAGGATGGGGAAGAGCCCGTTTTCCTCCGCCAGCTTATTGTAGGCGGCGACATCTTCCAGATCCAGGTCCTTCGCCTTGCCACCCCTGGGGTTTCTGGTAAAAAACTGAAAGGTGTTCGCACCTAGCTTCAAGGCCTCCCGGCCCATGGCGAGAAAGCCCTTCGAGCTTGACAAATGACAGCCGATCTTCAGCATTCCGCTTCCTCCTTTTCATTTCATGTTGGCTGCTTATCACGGTTTAGCAGCGCCACACACTCCACATGGCTCGATTGTTCCGAATTGATGTCAAATATTTCCCGTATGTAAACGGGAATTGCTCCAAGGGCATTTTGACCCGATTTTTGCCTTTTTCTCGACTGCGCTCGTTAGCGGGAACAGGTCAACACCCTTGCTTCTACTTATTATACGCAATCCGGGCAAATCGCCCATCGCCTCAAGACCTCGTTCGACGGGAACAATTCTGAAATCCCATCGCCTCAACCCGGCCTCAAGCTTTGTTGCCTCCGCCACCATGCTTTCCCTCAGTAACAATAAAGAGAGCAAAACTGCCAACAGCGCCTACAGTGCCCAATACGCCCTTTCTTATATTTGCATTTCTCTCGCGTCTACAGTTGTCACATAACTTATGCCTGTTCGTGCTTACAAGCTCGCATCCGCATTTCTTACAATAGCGGATTTCTGTCTCTTCACTTTTATTCATCAGAATCACCTCCGGTATGCTCCGTTTCCGCTGTCAGAAGATTATGTACTGAATGGTCTATTTGCGCCCTTGGATCAAAGGCTGTAATCCTTGCTGCAATATCAGTAAATTGATCGACTACCTCGATCCGTTTCTGCGAAGAATTCTCGTTCAGTAGCAGTAGCATATCTCGATCATTAAGTTTGTTTTCAACTATGAAGGATTTAAACTCCTCCAAGCATTCCTTGCAAGGTTCATACTCGCCCAGCATGGCGTATCCTTCACACTCGGTCTGCACAGAGTTAGTAATATAGACCAAGGCCTGAAATGCGTCTATTGCTTTTCTGCTAACGTCTTTTTCTCCCTTAACATCAAGCAGCATTTGAAAGTCTGACTTCTGGGAATGCTCGGTAATATGATACATGTTTTGAGCAAAGTTTCGCATCAACACCCTCTTTGCATCTGTCGCGCTGTGAATGACATCAAGCATAGCTGCTTCTCTCAACTTTGCATCCTGAATCAGTCTTGCCTGCATTAACTTGTCCCGTGCCCCTTCTGCCATAGCAAGACGATCATTCTGGAGTTCCACATGGATCTCTCGTATTGCATCGCCGACATATTCTATCTCATCGAGAATCTGAGCCAGTACAGCATGCGTCGATAAATTTTTTAGCGACTGCGTGAGATTAGGAGTTAATGCCATATCCTCAAGCCGCACCTGCTTAACGAATCCGTCGGCATCGCGGATTGTAGGTAATATTTCACCCTGCTTATCAATAGTGAAACGATAGATTCCCTTATCTATTAAATCCTTTACATAAGAATCCATCTTGGCAATCATAATATGATCCTTGCCTGCCATCGCTCCTATTACTTCTGCAATAGCAGGAAGCTTTATTTTTATGTTCTCCCACTTTCCAAAGTATTGAATAAGGCTTTTGTTATCTTCATATGTGATAACGCTAAGTTCTCCGCGATTCGGCTGCCACTCTTCAATGTCATATTCGAAGATTGGTACCATTTCATATTTGTCCTGCTCGCTGATCGGCCTCGTAGGATCGGCGCTTTGAAAGCCACAATGCGGGCACTTTGTAGCCTTGTCTGATATTTTCGTCCCGCATTCCGGGCATAGTATTCTGCTCATTTATTCACGACCTTTCCTTTTCATTCGATGTTTCATAAGAGGCCTTGTAATTTTTGCGAATGGACAATTCAGCGATTATATCAATCCATAGCGGATATAATCCACCGCTCCCGCAAGTCTCGTCTAACAAGACTCTATCTTTGATACAATGTGCTTTTCCTGAAT
>CAZYLJ010000016.1:0-17840 GCA_964648555.1 uncultured Acutalibacter sp. | reverse complement strand
CCCAGACGGCTGTGGGCAAGCGGGAAAAAGTGCACGTCTTCGGCAATGATTATCCCACGCCCGACGGCACCGGCGTGCGCGACTACATCCACGTGGTCGATTTAGCCGAGGGCCACGCGGCGGCCCTGAAGCTGTTCGAGGAAGGAAACTGCGGCCTGCGCGTTTACAATCTGGGCACCGGCCGCGGCTGCTCTGTGCTGGAGATGATAGCGGCCTTCTCCAAGGCGGCGGGGAAGGACATCCCCTACGTTATCGAGGGCCGGCGGCCCGGCGACATTGCCGAGTGCTATGCCGACTGCTCCAAGGCGGAACGGGAGCTGCACTGGAAGGCGAAGAAGACGATCGACGATATGTGCGCCGATTCCTGGCGCTGGCAAAGGATGAACCCCAATGGTTTTGAAGATTGATAGGCCCCTTATTTTAGCTTCCGCTTCCCCCAGCAGGAAGATGCTGCTGGAAAAGGCCGGCGTGAAATTTGAAGTGGCGGTTTCCGGCGTGGACGAAAATGTGCCGGAGGATTATACCCCCGCCCAGACGGTGGAGTGCCTTGCCCGGCGCAAGGGCGAGGCTGTCTTTGCCCTGAAGCCTGATCATGCCGTCATCGCGGCGGACTCCATGGTGTGCATTGACGGCGGGGTTTTGGGCAAGCCCAAGGATGACGAGGACGCCAAGGCCACCCTGCGCCGCCTTTCCGGCAGGACCCATGAGCTTTACACCGGCGTGTGCCTGCTCTGCGGGGACAAGCGGGAGGTGTTCCACAGTGTGACGGAGGTGACCTTCTACTCTCTTTCCGAGGAGGAGATCGCCGAGTACGTTGCCATGGGCGAGTCCCGGGGACGGGCTGGCTCTTACGGCATCGAGGGCGTCGGCGTCACGCTGGTGGAGTCCATCCGCGGCGATTATTCCAACGTGGTGGGCCTGCCCGTTGCGGAGACCCTGCGCCGGCTGCAAACGCTTGCAATGAGCCTGTAAAATCACAAAAAGTACCGCCCCGCGTAAGATGTATGGGGTGATACTATGACACACATTTTACATAGAAAGCGTCTTTTCCTCCGCTTTCACAGCCGGGCAAAACGGAGAAAAGGAATGAAAAAGCTCGCTCTGACAGCGGCCGTGGCCCTGCTCCTTTGGGGAACTGCGGCTGAGGCGGGGCTTTCCTCTGTTTCCGTGGAGCTGACCGAGGAGGTAGCCAGATGCTATCTTCTCTCCGCCATGTCTTCCGCCACGGACAGCGCCATCCGGGAAGAACTGGAGCAGCAGGACGGCGGCTTTGTGCTCGTCAGCCGTTCCGCCGGGGGAGAGGTCTCCGCTATCAGCGCGGATGCTGCCGCCTTAAATCGGCTGAAGACCGGGGTGCTTTCCCGGCTGAACAAAGCCTTGCAGGGGAAGACTACCCTGTGGGTGCCCCTCGGCAGCCTGACGGATATCGGCGTGTTTAACGGTCGGGGGCCGTCGGTGCCTGTCCGCATAAAGCTGGACGGCTCCGCCAATGTGAGCTTTCAGTCAGAGCTTGACTCGGCCGGGGTGAACCAGAGCCGCCACCGGGTCGTGATGACCGTGGAAGCGGAGGTTTTTTCCCAGTCGAAGCGGTTTCCCGTCCGGGTAAAGGAGCAGACCTCAGCCGTGCTGGCGGAGACTGTGGTGGTGGGGGAAGTGCCCGATGTGGCCTGGCAGGCGGCCGACCAATAGAAAACAGGAGCGGAAGATATGGAAAGAGAAGAAGCTGCAAGAGAGATCGAACGCCTGCGGGAGCAGATACGCTTTCACAGCCGGAAATACTACACCGAGGACGACCCGGAGATCAGCGATTACGAGTACGACATGTTGTACCGGGCCCTGGAAAACCTGGAAGCGGAATTCCCGGAGCTCATCACAGAGGATTCCCCCACCAGAAAGGTGGGAGGGGCGGTGTATAACACCTTTGCGCCGGTCACGCACCAGGTGCCCCTGGAAAGCCTGCACGATTCCTTTTCCGAAGAGGAGCTGCGGGAGTTCGACCGCCGGGTGAGAGAGGCTGTGTCCGACCCGGAATATGTAGTAGAGCCCAAATTTGATGGTCTTTCCGTGGCGCTGGAATACCGGGATGGCCTGTTCGTCCGGGGCTCTACCCGCGGCGACGGCGTTACCGGTGAAGACGTGACGGAAAACATCCGCACCATCCGCACGGTGCCAAAAAGCTTAAAAGAGCCCGTGCCCTTTCTGGAGGTTCGGGGAGAGGTCTATATGTCCGACAGGAGCTTTGAGCGCCTTTGTGAGCGCCAGGAGCTTTTGGAGGAAAAGCCCTTTAAAAATCCCAGAAACGCCGCGGCAGGCTCCTTGCGGCAGAAGGATCCCAAGATCACGGCGGGGAGAGAGCTTGACATCTTTGTCTTTAACGTCCAGCAGATCGTGGGGGAGAAGCTCACCCGTCACGACCAGTCTCTGGAGCGCATGAAGGAGTTGGGCTTTACCGTGCCGCCCCTCTATTTCAAGTCCTGCGACATGGACGAGGTAATTGCGTTTATCCAAAAGCTCGGTAAGCAGCGGGGTGAGCTCGATTTCCCCATCGACGGCGCGGTGGTCAAGGTCAACGAGCTCCGGCAAAGGGAGGAGCTGGGCAGCACGGCGAAATTCCCCCGCTGGGCGGAGGCTTTCAAATATCCGCCGGAGGAAAAGGAGACCACCCTTCTGGATATCGAGATCGGCGTGGGCCGCACCGGGGTATTGACGCCCACCGGCCTGTTTGAGCCCGTGATCTTGGCGGGCACCACCGTCAGCCGGGCCACCCTGCACAACCAGGATTTCATCCGGGAAAAGGACATTCGCATTGGCTCCCGGGTCCTCCTGCGCAAGGCCGGGGAGATCATCCCCGAGGTGGTGGCGGTGGTGGAGAACCCGGCCGGCTCCGTGCCCTTTACCCTGCCGGACAGGTGCCCCTCCTGCGGGGAGGCTGTTTCCCGGCTGGAAGGGGAGGCTGCCACCCGCTGTACCAACCCCCAGTGCCCGGCTCAGCTTTTACGGCATTTGATCCACTTTGCCTCCCGGGACGCCATGGACATTGACGGCCTTGGGCCCGCCAATCTGGAGCAGCTTTTGGCGGCGAAGCTCATTGCTTCTCCCGCCGACATATATACCCTGACGGCTTCCCAATTGGAGGAGCTGGATCGCTTTGGCAGAAAGAGCGCGGAAAATCTGGTGTCCTCCGTGGCAAGATCCAAGGAAAACGATTTGTACCGGCTGGTGTATGCGTTGGGCATCCCACACATTGGGGTCAAGGCCGCGCAGCTTTTATGCGGCGCTTTTCCCAGCATGACGGACATCGAACAGGCCGGCGAGAAGGAGCTTTCCCGGATCGACGGCTTTGGGGGCGTCATGGCGAAAGAGGTCGTGGAGTTCTTCTCTCGCCCCTCCACGAAGCAGCTGATCGAGCAGCTTCGGGCTTTGGGCGTGAATATGCTTTCAAAGGAGACACAAAAGCGGGGCACCGCCCTTGCGGGCAGCACCTTTGTGCTGACGGGCACCCTGCCCACCATGGGCCGCAAAGAGGCGTCAGAGCTCATCGAGCAGAACGGCGGCAGGGTCACCTCCTCTGTTTCCAAGAAGACAAGCTATGTGCTGGCCGGCGAGGATGCCGGCAGCAAGCTGACAAAGGCAAATGAGCTGGGCATCCCCGTCATTACGGAGGAAGGGCTCATGCAAATGATAGGCGGACAGCAGTAAAAGAGGAAAGGAAGAGAACTATGGAAATCGGATATCAGGAGCTTTACCGGCAGGAGGCCGAAACCCAGAAAGCGAGGTACAAGGCCATCCGTCAGGGATTTGAGGAGAAGTTTGGCAGCGCGGAGGGCGCTCAGTGGTTCAGCGCCCCCGGCAGGACGGAAATCGGCGGCAACCATACCGATCACAATCACGGCCGGGTTTTGACCGCTGCCGTCAACCTGGACATTGTGGGCCTTGCAAAGAAGACAGATACCGGCGTGGTAAGGCTGAAATCCGCCGAGTACACCCGCACGGACACCGTCTCCATCTCCCAGCTGGAAAACCGGGAGGGGGAGAACAACTCACAGGCCCTGGTACGGGGCATCCTCTATAAGTGCAGGGAGATGGGCTATGAGATCGGCGGCTTCGACTGCTACACCATGACCCGTGTGCTGAAGGGCTCCGGCCTGTCCAGCTCTGCCGCCTTTGAGATCCTGGTGGTCACCGTGATCAGCCACCTGTATAACGATGGAAAGATCGACCCCGTGACTGCGGCCATTATCGCCCAGTTTGCGGAGAACGTCTATTTCGGCAAGCCCTCCGGCCTTCTCGACCAGATGGCAAGCTCTGTGGGCGGTTTTACCTCCATCGACTTTAAGGAGCCTCTGAAGCCCGTCATCAAGCGGGTGGACTTCGACTTTGCCTCCTGCGGCCACGCCCTCTGCGTGGTGGACACCGGCGGCAACCACGCCGATCTGACCGATGAGTACGCGGCCATTCCCGCCGAGATGAAAAAGGTGGCAGCCTATTTTGGTAAAGAGGTCCTGCGGGACGTGGACGAGCGTGACTTCTACGGCCATTTGAAGGAGCTGCGCAAGGCCGTGGGCGACAGGGCCGTGCTGCGGGCCATGCACTTCTTTGACGACGACCGCCTGGCAAGCGAAGAGGCCAAGGCTCTGGAAGCCGGGGACTTCGACAGCTTTAAGCGGATGATCCGCACCTCCGGCCTGTCCTCTCAGACAAGACTGCAAAACGTGTTTGCCGTGGTGGCCCCGGAGGAGCAGGGCTTGTCCATGGCCCTGACGCTTTCCGAGCATGTCCTTGGCCCGGATGGCGCGTTCCGGGTTCATGGAGGCGGCTTTGCCGGCACCGTTCAGGCTTTCGTGCCACTGGAGAAGCTCGATGAGTACCGCTCTCTGATGGACAGCGTCTTCGGCGAGGGCAGCTGCCACGTGCTTTCCGTCCGTCAGGCCGGCGGCACCAAGGTGCTTTGCTGAGCTTTTCATCGGCGGAGGAAAGATTGACTGAAATAAGCAGAGAAGCCTGCTTTCCCGCCGGCTTCTCTTTTGCTTGCAGTTTTTGTTGAGGTATGCTATAATAACCTCACGGAATGGTTACAAAATCAAAGATTTTGAGAATTCCGGAGAACATTGAAGCATGAAGCCTTTGACCTCACGGGTCAAAGGCCAGTGGTTCAATCATGCTATAATAAAAAAACGAGATTCGGCTTGCTTTTGTGTCAGCCGGGTCATGCTATCATCCCGTTCGGGGCCTGAACGCTTGCGTAAGCCGGATCGTTTCTCTTCCAGCATGGCCCCAATAGCCGAAAAAGGAGAGTTGCGCTTTTGGAAAATCGACCGCCCGTGCCGCCACCCTATCTTTCTGAGGCTGCCGGGCTTATGAAAGAGAGAACAGGCGGCAGAGCGCCCGTGGCCTTTGTCCGCACCTACGGCTGCCAGCAGAACGTGGCCGACGGCGAAAGGATCAAGGGCCTGCTGTCACAGATGGGCTTCATCTTTACAGACGGCCCGGAAGACGCCGACTTTGTCATCTTCAACACCTGTGCTGTGCGGGAGCACGCCGAGGATCGGGTGTTCGGCAATGTGGGGGCGCTGAAAAACAATAAGCGGAGGAACCCCAATCTGCTCATTGCCGTGTGCGGCTGCATGACGGAGCAGGAGCATATCGCGGCCCGCTTGAAGGAGAGCTTTCCCTTTGTGGACATGGTCTTCGGCACCAACCGCATCCATCAGCTGCCGGAAATGATGTACCGGGTGCTTACCGATTCCCGGCGGGTGTTCCTGCGTGGCGGGGAAGGCACCCAGCTCTTTGACGACCTGCCCGTCCGGCGGGACAGCAGCTTTCACGCCTGGGTCACCGTCATGGCCGGGTGTGACAATTTCTGCTCCTACTGCATCGTGCCCTATGTTCGCGGCCGGGAGAAAAGCCGCGACCCCGACAGTATCCTCAGGGAGTGCGAAGGCCTCGTAAAGGCCGGCTATAAGGAGATCACCCTGTTGGGGCAGAATGTCAACTCCTACGGCAAGGGCCTCTCCGGGCCCGTGAATTTTTCGCAGCTTCTCCGGCAGCTGGATTCGATTGAGGGCGACTACCGCATCCGCTTCATGACCTCCCATCCAAAGGACGCCTCCAGAGAGCTGTTCGACGTGATGGCCGCGTCAAGGCACATTCCCCATTGCATCCACCTGCCCTTCCAGTCCGGCAACGACCGGGTCTTACAGGAGATGAACCGCCGCTACGACAGGGAAAAATATCTTTCCCTCATCCGTTACGCCAGAAGCGTCATGCCGGACGTGAGCTTTACCTCCGATGTGATCGTGGGCTTTCCCGGCGAGACCTACGGGGAATTTCAGGATACCCTTTCCCTGATTCGGGAAGTGGAATTCACGAACCTCTTCACCTTTATCTATTCTCCCCGAAAGGGAACAAAGGCGGCACAGATGCCCGACCCTGTTTCTCACGAGGAAAAAACGAAATGGTTTGCTGAGCTTCTCCGTGTCCAGGAGGAGATCGCGGCCCGCAGGGGGCAGGCCATGCTCCACACCGTGGAGCGGGTGCTGATCGAAGAGAAAGATGAAAAGACCGGGCTGCTTTCCGGCAGGACGGCAGGGAGCCTTGTGGTGCTGTTCCCCGGGGAAAAGGAGCTGGTCGGCAGCTTTGCCGAGGTGGAGATCACCGAGGCCCGGGGCTTGCAGCTCAAGGGGATACAGAGGCGGCAATAAGAAAAAATAGCGATAGAAATATATTTTCAGGAGGAAACCAAAAATGGATATTATCGAACGGACGAGAGAGCTTGGCAAGGCCCTGCAAAATGACCAGCGCTATGTGAATATGCGCCTGGCCCAGCAGCAGAGCGACGAGGATCAGGAGCTGCAAAACCTCATTGGCGAGTTCAACTTAAAGCGCATGGCCATCAACAACGAGGCCCAGAAGCCCGACAGAAGCGAGGAGACGCTCCAGCGCCTGAATGGAGAATTCCGTGCCGTGTACGCCCAGATCATGCAGAATGAGCACATGGCAAAGTACAACGACGCCAAAACCGAGTTTGACGCGCTTTTGCAGCAGATCACCGGCATTTTGGGCCTGTGCGCCGATGGCGAAGACCCGGAGACCTGTGAGTACGACGCTTCCTGCAGCGGAGACTGCTCCTCCTGCGGAGGGTGCCATTAAAAGGAACAGGTGAGACCATGGCGGATTTTTCCCCGATGATGAAGCAATATTTTGAGATGAAGGAAAAGTATCCCAACACGATACTTTTCTTTCGCTTGGGTGACTTTTACGAGATGTTCTTCAACGACGCGAAAACCGTCTCCCGCGAGCTGGAGCTGACCCTTACCGGCCGGGAGTGCGGACAGGAGGAGCGGGCCCCCATGTGCGGCGTGCCCTTTCACAGCGCGGAGAGCTACATCGCAAGGCTGGTGGCAAAGGGCTACAAGGTGGCCATCTGCGAACAGATGGAGGATCCCAAGCTTGTCAAGGGCCTTGTCAAGAGGGACGTCATCCGCGTCATCACCCCCGGCACAGTGCTGGAAAGCAGCATGCTGGACGAGACAAAAAACAATTTTATCTGCTCTATCTGCCGGCGGGAAAACGAAGTTGGCCTGTGCTTTGCCGACGTTTCCACCGGCAAGCTGACAGCCGAGCAGGCCGCCGCCCCGGACGAGGAGGCCTTAAGCCACCTGCTGTTTGACCGGCTGGCCCGGTACATGCCAACAGAAGTCCTCATCGACCCGGAGACAGCCGACCTGCCTTCCCTGCGGGATTTCATCCGGGACAAGCTCCACGCCGCCGTGGAGTGCATGGACGATTCCCTGTACCGCCAGCTTCCCCTGGCTCAGAAAGCTGTTTCCCGCCAGTTCGGCGGCAAGACTTTGAACGAGCTTTCCTTAGACAGCAAGCCTTTGGCGGTGTTCGCCCTTGGCGCGCTGTTTGATTACCTGGGCCGCACCCAGATCAGCGGTCTGGAGCGCATGACAGAATTGGAGCTGGAAGGGGATTCCCCGGCCATGGGCCTGGACATGAATACCCGCCGGAACCTGGAGCTGACCGAGACCCTGCGCACCAAGGAAAAGCGGGGCTCCCTTTTATGGGTGCTGGACAGGACGAAAACGGCCATGGGCAAGCGGCTTATCAAGTCCTGGCTGGAACGTCCCATCCTGAACCCGGCAAAGATCACCCTGCGGCAGAACGCCGTGGAAGAGCTCTTCCGGGACCCCCAGCTTTTAGATGAAGTGACCGCCCAACTGACGGGCATTTACGACCTGGAGCGCATCATGACGCGCATCGTTTACGGCACGGCCAATGGCCGTGAGCTGCGCTCTCTGTGCTCGGCGGTGGAGAAGCTGCCGGGCTTAAAGCAGGTCTTAAGCCGCTGCGAGGCCACCCTCTTAAAGGAGCTGAACAGCAGGATCGACGGCCTGGAGGACGTGGCGGAGCTCATCAATTCCTCCATCGTGGACGACCCGCCCTTTTCCATCCGGGAGGGGGGCATCATCCGTCCCGGCTACAGCGAGGAGCTGGACGGCCTTTTGCGGGATAAGGACGGCGGCACCGAGCTTGTGGCCGCCATCGAGGCCAAAGAGCGGGAACGCACCGGCATCCCCAAATTGAAGACCGGCTATAATCGGGTGTTCGGCTATTACATAGAGGTGACGAACTCCTACAAAAGCATGGTGCCGGAGGACTACATCCGCAAGCAGACCCTGACAAACGGCGAGCGCTACATCACACAGGAGCTGAAGGATCTGGAAAACCGCATTTTGGGCGCCCAGGACAAGTCTGTGGCGCTGGAGAGCCGCCTGTTCGAGGAAATCAGGCGCCATGTGGCGGAGCAGCTGCCGCGTGTACAGGCCTCGGCGGAGGCCGTGGCGGTTTTGGATGTGCTGGCCTCCTTTGCGGTCGTTTCCGTCAAAAACGACTATACCCGCCCCGTCATCAATATGAGCGGCAAGCTGTATTTAAAGGACAGCCGCCACCCGGTGGTGGAGGCCCTTTTGCAGGACGCACCCTTTGTGCCCAACGACGTGGACATGGATAAAAACGACAACCGTGTGGCCATCATCACCGGGCCGAATATGGCGGGCAAATCCACCTATATGCGGCAGATCGCCATCATCACGATCATGGCCCAGATTGGCTGCTTCGTGCCCGCCTCCGTGGCGGAGATCGGCATCGTGGACAGCGTGTTCACCCGCGTGGGCGCTTCCGACGATCTTTCCGCCGGGCAGTCCACCTTTATGATCGAGATGACAGAGGTAGCGGAAATTTTGAAAAACGCCACCTCGAACAGTCTGCTCATTTTCGATGAGATCGGCCGGGGCACCTCCACCTACGATGGCATGAGCATTGCCCGGGCCGTGCTGGAATACGTTCAGGACAAGAAGCAGTGCGGGGCGAAGACCTTGTTTGCCACCCATTACCACGAGCTGACCGATCTGGAAAACCGGCTGCCCGGCGTGAAAAACTTCAACATCGCCGTGAAAAAGCGGGGAGATGATATCACCTTCCTGCGGCGCATTGTGCGGGGCGGGGCAGACGACAGCTTTGGCATCGAGGTGGCAAAGCTGGCCGGGTTGCCGGAAAAGGTCATCAAGCGGGCAAAACAGGTGCTTTCCGAGCTTGAGGCCGCCGATGGCGGCAAGCCCCGGGGCCTGCCTGCCGAAGAGCGCTTCCGGGAGGAGCCCATCCAGCTCACCATGGATTCTGTAGACGGGGAAGTGCTGCAAAAGCTCCGCCATTTGGATGTAAACAACATGACGCCCGTGGAGTGCATGAACGCCCTGTTCGAGCTGCACAATTTATTAAAGTAGGGATGTCCGGGAGAGGTGAAACGGTATGCCGAAAATTCAGGTTTTGGACAAGCAGGTGGCGGAGCTCATCGCCGCCGGTGAGGTGGTGGAGCGCCCTTCCTCCGTCATCAAGGAGCTGGTGGAAAACTCCATCGATGCCGGGGCCAGCGTCATCACAGTGGAGATACGCCGGGGCGGCATCACCTTTATGCGGGTGACGGACAACGGCTGCGGGATCCCGGCTGAAGATGTGCCCACGGCCTTCCTGCGCCACGCCACCAGCAAAATACGCCGGCAGGACGACCTTGACTCCATCATGACCCTGGGCTTTCGGGGCGAGGCCCTGGCGTCCATCAGCGCCGTGGCCCACGTGGAGCTTCTCACCAAGGCCGGCGGAGAGAATACCGGCGTCCACTACTTCTGCGGCGGTGCGGAGGAGCCCCGCGTGGAGGAGGCCGGCTGCCCGGAGGGCACTACCATCCTCATCCGCGACCTGTTCTTCAACACCCCCGCCCGCATGAAGTTCCTGAAAAAAGACGCCACCGAGGGAAACTCCGTGGCGGGCGTCATCGATAAGCTGGCCCTTTCCCACCCGGAAATTTCCTTCCGCTTTATCCGGGACGGCAAAGAGCAGCTCCGCACGCCGGGAGACAACAAGCTTTCCTCCGCTATTTACGGCGTATATGGCAAGGAGTTTTTGTCCACCCTGATTCCGGTGGAGTATGAATACGAGCACGTAAAGGTCTGGGGCTTTATCAGTTCTCCCGCGGCCAGCCGCCCCAACCGCTCCATGCAGAATTTCTTTTTGAACGGCCGCTACGTTCGCAGCCGCACCGCCATGGTCGCCCTGGAAGAGGCCTACAAGGGCTCCGTCATGGTGGGCAAGTTCCCGGCCTGCGTCCTGCACCTGGAACTCTCCTTTCAGGCGGTGGACGTCAACGTCCATCCCGCCAAGCTGGAAGTGCGGTTTGTCAACGAGCGCCCCGTTTTCGACGCTGTGTATCATGGGGTCAAGTCCGCGCTGAACGTCGGGGACAAGCCAAAAACGATGGAGTGGAAAAAGCCGCCCATACAGCCCTACGCCCCTGTGCAGGAAAGGCAGGAGCAGACAATCCTGAAAGAGACAGCTTCCCGGCAGATATTCTCCCAAAAGCCGTTCTCGCCGCCCGCCCCGGCCATGAAAGCGTTTACGGGCCCCCTGACCCTTCACGACAGCGCGCCGGGAAAGGACGAGACCCTGCACCATTACGCCGACAGGGTGCTGGAGCAGGAACCCGCAAGCAGGCACACGCCGGAGCAGAAGCCTGAGCCGGTGCCCAAAGACAAAGCGCCTGCCCCACCGGAGGAAGCGCCCCCCAAGCCCATTGAAAAACCTGTGGGTTGGGAATTCCACTCCCGTATTTTGGGTGAGGCCTTCGGCACCTACCTGGTGGTGGAGTACAGCCCCCAGGAGCTGATGTTCATCGACAAGCACGCCGCCCATGAGCGCCTTCTGTATGAAAAGCTGAAGCAAAATCATGGCGATGGCGCGGCCCAGGCCCTTTTAGAGCCTGTGCCGGTCACGCTGGAAAAGGACGAGTACACCGCCGTGCTGGAGCGGCGGGAAGAATTGCTGGAAGCCGGCTTTGAGGTGGATGACTTCGGCGCGGGCACCGTGCTGGTGCGTTCCGTTCCCCTGCTGCTGGATGGGGGAGACGCCGCCGGGGCGGTCATGGAGATTGCCGGGTACCTGGCGTCCTTGAAGAAGGATTTTACCACAGAGCACATGGACTGGGTCTATCACAACGTGGCCTGCCGGGCCGCCATCAAAGCGGGAGATGTGACCCGCAGGGAGGAACTGGTGGCCCTTGCCGAGGAACTGGAGCGGAACCCCCAGGTGCGCTACTGCCCCCACGGCAGACCGGTGTACATTCTGTTAAAGCGCAGCGAGATCGAACGGCAGTTCGGCAGAGCGTAAGAAAGCGAAAGGAGCAGAGCATGGAGCGAAAGGCAGCAGTCGCGGCAGTGGTTGGCCCTACGGCCACAGGCAAAACAGCCCTGGGCATCGGCCTTGCCAAAATTTTCGGCGGCGAGATCGTCTCCTGCGACTCCATGCAGGTCTACCGGGGCCTGCCCATCGGCACCGCCCAGCCCACCGCCGAAGAGCTTTCCGCCGTGCCTCACCACCTGATCTCCTTCCTGGATGTGACCGAGCCCTTCAGCGTTTCCGATTACGTCAGCCTGGCCTCCCGTACCATAGACGACATCCACAGCCGGGGAAAGCTTCCCATTCTTGTGGGCGGCACCGGCCTTTACGCCAGAAGCCTGCTGCGTGGCTTCTCCTTTGAGGAAAACTGCACCAGCGTCAGCCTGCGGGAGGTGCTGTTCCGGCGGGCGGAGGAGGAGGGGCCGGAGACCCTCTACCGTGAGCTTACAGAGCTGGACCCGACTGCTGCCGGAGAGATCCATCCCAACAATGTCAAGCGCGTCATCCGGGCGCTGGAATACTGCCTGCTTTCCGGGGAGAAATTTTCCGCCCAGGCGGAGCGTTCCAAAAGCGCTGTACCGCCTTACCGGTTTTTCCTGCTGTGCCTTTCCTATCGCGACAGGGAGACGCTTTACCGCCGCATCGACAGCCGGGTGGATAAAATGCTGGAGGCGGGTCTTCTGGAGGAAGCCGAAAGCTTTTTTGCGCTTTGCGAAAAGAGCGGCATGCCGCCCACCGCCGCCCAGGCTATTGGCTATAAAGAGCTGTTTCCCTTCTTCCGGGGGGAGATTTCCTTAAAGGCGGCGGTGGAGAACGTCAAGCGGGAAAGCCGGCGCTATGCAAAACGGCAGCTCACCTGGTTCAGTCACGAGCCGGACGCGCGGTTTTTCCATGTGGACGATTATGACAGCGGGGAGGCCCTTTTGGACGCGGCCGCCCATGCGCTTCAAGCATTTCTTTCAGAAGGGGAGGGAGAGCCTTGAACAGTAAAAAGATACAGACCGTGGCGGCCGCGCTGCTGACCTTCCTGCTGCTGCTTTATGTGGGATATCAGTTCTACCTTTCCACCAATAAGAGCATCCGCACGGAGATCGCCACCTACGGCACCGTCTCCGACACCCTTCAGGCCCAGGGCTTTGCCATCCGGGATGAAGAGGTCATCACAGACACCTATTCCGGGGTGCTCAGCCGCCGGGTAGCCGACGGCACCCGGGTCTCCAAAGGCGGGGTCATCGCCGACGTGTTCTCAAGCGAAAGCGACGCCGCCGCCCAAAATGAGATCAACCGGCTAGACCGGGAGATCGAAAGTCTTCAGTCTCTTTCCCAGCCCGCCGATTATTTCTCCGCCAACCCCTCCACCCTCAGCTCTCAGATCTTCACCTCCATGGGGGATATTTTTTCGGCGGTGCGCAGCAACCGTTTTTCCGATTTGTCCTCCCTTAAGGAAAACCTGCAAATGGCTCTGAACCGCAAGCTGCTCATCACCGGGGAGGAGACCTCGGAGGATTACCAGCGCCGCATCGAGGAGCTGGAAAGCGAGAAACAGGCCCTGGCTTCCGGTGCGGGCGCGGCCATCAGCACTATCACGGCGCCCTCCGCCGGGTATTATATCAGCAATACCGACGGCTTTGAAAACGTGGTGGATATTTCAAAAATACAGGAGATCGACGCGGACACCGTCCGGGACCTGCTGAGCAGGGAGCAGGGCACCGGCCTGAATTCTTCCGTCGGCAAGATCTGCTCCGACTTCAACTGGTACCTGGTCTGCGTCTTTTCCGATAACGACATCTGGCAGTTTGAGGACGTGGAAACGGTCAGCCTGGACATCCCCTTTGCCAGCACGGAGACCATCCCCGCCACCGTCATCGCCAAAAATCGCGACAGCGCGACCGGGGACACCGCGGTGGTGTTCGAGTGCTCCTATATGGATTCCGATATCGCCTCGGTGCGCAACGAAATGGTGCAGGTGGGGGTGCACACCTATTCCGGGGTGCTGGTAAACGAAAAGGCCCTGCGTTTCTGCGATGTGCCTTACGAGGTGACAGACGAAAACGGAGAAGTGATCGAAGAGGGTGTTCACGAGAACATCAAGGGCGTGTACGTGCAGAATGGCCGCCAGCTGGAATTTGTCCAGGTCTTTACGGAAAAGACGGTAAACGGCTATGCCATCTGCAAGACGGAGCTGGACGATGAGGAGAAGGAAGCGCTGGTGACCGATTCCACCATTCAGCTTTACGACAATGTTGTAGTGGAGGGAACAGACCTGTATGATGGAAAAACAGTACGCTGACCGCTTCGCGGCCTTTGACGAAAACTATGGGGAAGTCCTGGAAAAGCTGCAGAAGGCCGCGGAGCTTTCCGGCCGCGGGCTGGAGGATATCATTCTGCTGGCCGCCACCAAGACTGTGCCGGTAGAGGTCGTCAACTACGCCATCCGGCAGGGCGTTTCCTGCATTGGCGAGAACCGGGTGCAGGAGCTGCTGGAAAAGTTTGACAGCCTGGAGAAGGAGCGCTGCGATGTGCAGTTCATCGGCAGGCTGCAAACCAACAAGGTTAAATACCTGGTCGATAAGGTCAGCTGCATCCAGTCGGTGGACAGCATGAAGCTGGCAAGGGAGATCTCGAAAGCCTTTGCGGCGGCGCAAAAGCATGTGGATGTGCTGATTGAGGTGAATGTGGGCCGGGAGGGATCCAAGGGCGGCGTCATGCCGGAGGAGCTTTTGGAGTTTATCGACGAGGCGCGTGCCCTGCCCGGCCTTACTGTTCGCGGCCTGATGGCCATTCCGCCCATTTGTGGGGAAACGCAGCTTTTAAAGTATTTTTCGGAGATGAACCAATATTTTGTTGACATAAAGGCGAAAAGCATGGATAATGTATATATGGATCGCCTGTCGATGGGGATGTCGTCGGATTTCCCCCTCGCGGTCCGGTGCGGGGCCAATATGGTCCGCGTGGGCACGGCGCTGTTTGGAAAGCGGGCGTGAAGGAAACGCGGCCGAATTTGCCAAAAGGGAGAGATGAAGCATGGCAGGGATACGGGACAAATTTCAACGGCTGATCAAGCCGCCGGACGACGAATACGAGGATTACTACGGGGAAGAGGAGCAGGATGACGGCTACGAAGAGCCCAGGCGTCCAGGCTTCTCCTCCTTCCATTCCGAACCCCGGGACAACCGGGTGGTGGAATTGAACCAGGGTGTCCGAGCCCGCTCTCAAATGCAGATGGTCGTGCGCAAACCCACCACCTTTGGGGAAGAGATCAGCGAGATCGCCGACGAGCTTTTGAACCGCCACACTGTAGTGCTGAACCTGGAAAAGGCCGACAAGGAATCCGAGCGGCGCATCGTGGACTTTTTGAGCGGCGTCGCCTACGCGAACCACGGCCGCTTAAAGCCCATTGCCTCCCATATCGTCATTGTCACTCCCTATAACGTGGATTTGACCGGGGATGACGTGTTAGACGAGCTGGAAAGCAGCGGCATCTACTTTTGATGGGCGCACGGGAGCAGTTTCCCCTGTTGGCCGCAAAACTGAAGGATGGCCTGTCGCTTTCGAAAAAGCGGCCCTGGTTTTTCGGGTTTATCACTGAGGAGGAGGCCGCCGCCTGTGAAGACCTCCTTTTTCACAGCCGGGATGCCCGCTCTCTTTTCTGGGGAGGCTATCAGGAAGCGGAGCGCAAGGTGCTGGGCCTGTTCCCAGATTATATGGAGCCGGAGCGGGACGCCTTTCCCATCGCGCCGCTGACCTTTTCCTATCGGGAGGAGGACGAGCTTTCCCACCGGGATTTCCTGGGCTCCTTTATGGCCCTGGGGATAGAGCGCTCGGTGGTGGGGGATATCCTGGTCGGCAGGGGGCGATGTGTCGCCTTTGTCCGCCGGGAGATGGAGCGGTATTTCCTTGAAAGCATCACAAAGATCGGCCGGGTGGGGGTAAAGGTCACCGCTGAGGCGGAGGAGCCGCTGCCCCTTAGCCGGGAGTTTCTGGAGCTTTCCGGCGTGGTAGCCTCAGAACGGCTCGACTGCCTTGTGGCGTTTCTCTGCCGCACCAGCCGGGAGAAGGCCGCGGGCCTCATCACGGCGGGGATGGTCATGCGAAACCACAGAGAGACCCTTTCCGTTTCAGAGCGCGTCGGCGAGGGCGACCTGCTGTCCGTTCGGAAGCACGGGAAGTTTATCATAGATCGGCTGGGCCCTTTGACAAGCAAGGGGCGTCTTAGCGTACAGTGCAGGAAATTTCAATAAGGGGGTTCTTCCAAATGTTGACTGTGAAAGAAATCAATGAGGTCAGTTTCGGGAAAGCCGGGTTTTCCGGGTACAAGCCGGAGGACGTGGATAATTTTATCGACGATGTGGTCAGCTCCTTCCAGCAGCTGGAGGCCGAGCGGGACGACGCCTTGAAGCGCGCCCAGGAGCTTGCCGCCCAGAACGCCGAGCTTTCCGCTAAAAACGCCGAGGCACAGGAAAAGCTGGCCATCCTGGCTAAAAAGGTGGAGTCTTACCGGGAGGACGAGGACGATATCAAGGACGCGCTGTTAAGCGCCCAGCGGATGGCAAAGACCTCCGTGCAGGAGGCCAAGGACAAGGCGGAGGTCATTTTGCAGGACGCCAAGCTGAGCGCCCAGCAGCTGATGGACAACGCCAAGACCGAGGCCGCTCGTGCCGCCGGGGAGTACCAGAGCCAGGCCGACGCAAAAAAGGAAGAGCTGGAGGAAATCAAGCGGCAGGTATCTGCCTTCCGCAGCTCCCTTTTGGAGATGTATAAAAAGCATTTGGAGCAGATCAACCATATTCCAAATTTCCGCCAGAAGGAGCATGCGGAGCCGGAAGAGGCTGCCCGTCCTGAGCAGGAGGAAGCTCCCGCGCCCATAGTAGAGCGGCCCCAGGAGCCCGCTCCCGCCCCTTCACCCGCGCCCGTTCCCACTCCCGTGGAGGAGGCTCCGCAGCCTCAGCCTCAGCCGCAGCCTCAGCCGAAGCGGGAGCAGAAGCCGACCCTTCACGACCGGGTAGACTTCTCCAGTGAACAGCGGGGGCATGATGACGGCCTGGCGGATGTGGACCTTTCCGATGTGGGCATCGATCTGAAGAGCTACAGCAGTATTCCCGAAAGCCTGCGCCGGGAAAAGGACAACCATTTCAGCAACCTTGAATTTGGCGACGATGTGGATCTCGACCAAAAAAAGCGCAGAAAGTAACAGGGCGTGGAAAAGCCCGAAGGAGACGTTTTGAAAGAGAGAAGCACCCTTAGCCGCCGGTCAAGCGGCGTGATTGTCCTGCTGGTGGCCGTGGCGCTGCTGGCGGTGGATCAGGCGACAAAATATTTTGTCCTGCTGTACCTGCGGCCCCAGGCTGCCGTTACGGTGATCAGCGGTCTGCTGGAATTTTCCTATGTAGAAAATACCGGGGCCGCCTTCGGCCTGCTGAAGGGCCATATGTGGGTGGTTTACCTGGTCACGGCGATTGCCTTTTGCTGTATTACAGCGGCGGTGTTCCGCTATCGGAGCCACACCTTTTTCAGCTACGCCGCGGCGGCCCTGATACTTTCCGGCGGCATGGGCAACTTGATCGACCGCGTTTCCCACGGCTTTGTGGTGGATTTCATCCACGTGATGTTTTTTGATTACGTGTTCAATTTCGCGGATTGCTGCATCACGGTGGGTTCTGTGCTGGTAGTGATCCACGTGCTGCTCATGTCCATTCGGGAGAAAAAAGCCCAAAATGCCGAAGCAGCCGAAGAAAACGAGAAGGTGCAGCCATGACGGGCCGCACCTTTCTGTGTGATGAGGAAAACGCCGGCAGGCGGCTGGATCAGTGGTTGGCGGAGCAGCTGGGGGACAGGACCCGCTCCGCTGTGCAGAACCTGATAGAGAAGGGCCTGGTCACCAGCGGCGGGAAGCAGCTTTCCAAAAGCGCCCGCCTTTCTCCCGGCGAAGAGGTAACCGTCCTTTTGCCGGAGATCCGCCCGCCGGATATAAAGGCGCAGGATATTCCCCTTGACATCGTCTATGAGGACGGCGACCTGCTGGTGGTCAATAAGCCCAAGGGCATGGTGGTGCATCCCGCGCCCGGCAACCCGGACGGCACCCTGGTCAACGCTCTTTTGTTCCACTG
>CAZYLJ010000015.1:0-17918 GCA_964648555.1 uncultured Acutalibacter sp. | reverse complement strand
CTGCACGCCCTGGCGCAGCACGTCGTCGGCGACCATAAAGGCGTTGGCCAGTGTGATGCGCTCGTCGCTGACCAGCTTTAAGCGCTCATTGGGGATGACCACCAGGGAATCCACATGCTCCCGCAGGGCGGCAATGCCCTGCTCGGCCTGCTCCATCCTGCGGCGGCCCTCAAAGGCAAAGGGCTTTGTGACGATGCCCACGGTAAGGGCGCCCTGCTCCTTGGCGATCTGGGCCACCCTGGGGGCCGCACCTGTGCCGGTTCCGCCGCCCATACCTGCGGTGATAAAAACCATGTCGGCGTCCTTTAAGGTGTTGGCGATAATCTCGCGGCTCTCGTCCGCGGCCTTTTCGCCGATCTCCGGCTTGGAGCCCGCGCCACGGCCCTGGGTCAGCTTCTCGCCCAGCTGCACCTTCACGCTCGCCTGAGAGCGCTGCAGCGCCTGCTTGTCCGTGTTCATAGACACAAGCTCCACGCTGCGCACACCGGCGCTGGCAATGCGGTTGACGGCGTTGCCGCCGCCGCCGCCCACGCCTACTACCTTGATGGTCTGGGGGGTATCATTCAAAAGGTTGTCAACTTCAAACGGCATGTTCATTTCCTCCTTGGCGTTCCCCGCCCGGGAATTTTTGCCCCAAAGGGGCCAAAAGCGAATAGCTCGCCAGCTTTACGATACATTACTTCTATAATCTATCACTTTTTCGCGAGAATTTCAAGAAATTTCTTGAAAAACAGGGACTAAAATTGAAAGAAAATGCCCTTTTTTTCTCAAAATCTTCATTTTTTCCTCTTTTGTGCGCCCATCTTCCCCTTTATCCAGTAAAAACGCTGTCCGGGATGTCCTCCGCACGGGGGCTTTCCGAGCTTGCCTCCGGGGTTGGGGCCGGCGTGGGAGCGGGCGTTGCATCGTCGGCGGGTTCGGCCTCCTGCACCGGGTCCGGGCCGCCGGTGGGCAGGGTGATCTCCTCCGTCGTATAGACGGCCCTGCTGGTGGTGTCCGCGAGGGAAAGGTCCATGACGCCGGTCTCCTGCTCGTCCATGCCCTCCTCCAGCATCTTTTCCAGGGAGCGGCACCCAAGGTCAATCTTGTAGGGCAGCTCCAGCATGGGCCCCAGCTTGAACTCAATGCGGTCCTGATAGTAAAGGCGGATGTCGGAAAGGTTTGACAGGTCCAGGGCGGTAAACCCGGCGTCGTCGCCCATCTCACCCAGCTTTCCGGCGATCTCCTCGTAGGCCTGCAGGGCGTTGTATTCCGCGAGCTCCTCCTCGTACTGCTGCAGCGCCTCCTCGTCCTCCTCTGTGGGAGCCTTCGGCTCCTCCCGGCTGATGGATTGGCCCGGCTCCAGGCCTTCCAGGGACAGGCCGTACACCTTCAGCACGCCTTCCTGGGCGGCGCTGTCCCTGCTCAGGACCCGCCCGGCGTCGCTGACAGAAAGCCAGCAGTCGCTTTGGGCGGCACAGGACGCCGTCTTCGCGGCGGTCAGCTCGATCTCCACCGTGGCGGGGAAGCGCTTGCTGATCTTTGCCTTTCCCACCCTGGGATAGGTCTCCTCGATCTTTTCCTCCTGAGCGCCGGTGGACAGGAACACCAGGTTATCCCCAACCTTGTAGCCGCACAGGGCGATGATGTCCTCCGAGGCGCAGCCCTCGATGACGTCGCCCGTCACCTGGATGCTGGAGACCTTGAACAGCAGGAAAATGACAAGCAACGCGGTAATGGCCGCCATAACGAGCACCACGGCCATGACCGCTGCCTTTCGGACGCCGTTTCTTTTTGGCTTGTCCTTAGGGCGCTTTCGGGGGGCGGGCCGGTTTTCAGGGCCTGTCCCGCGAGGGGGAGAGGCAGGCGGCCGCTTAGGCCTTGCGCCTGCCTCCCACCGGGGCAGCTCCTGCTCCGGGCCGGGCGCCGGGGGACGTTTCTGCCGGCGCTTTTTTTCCGCCCTGGGCTGTCCCGTCGATCCCCGCTGCCCCTGAGCAAAGGCACGCTGCCATTCTTCTTCCGCGGGGGTGGGGCCCACGCCGGGGGAGTGGGAGCTGATGTCCTTGAACTCCGTTTCCCACATGTCCCGCTTCTTCTTTTTTCTTGCCATGGCCACACCCCCTTTCCCGTCTGATCAATCGCTTTCCCGTATGTTCGCGCCCAGCTGCTTAAAGTCGCGGACGATGTCCTCGTATCCGCGGCGGATGAACTCCGTGCCGCTGACCTCTGTCCTTCCCCGGGCGGCAAGGCCCGCCACCACCAGGGCCGCGCCGCCCCGCAGATCGGCTGCCTGCACCGGCGCGCCGGCAAGGCGCTCTACCCCTTCTACCACGGCCACCCTGCCCTCTACCCGGATGTCGGCCCCCAGGCGCTGGAGCTCAAAGGCGTGCTTGTAGCGGTTTTCAAAGATGTTCTCCACAAAAACGCTGGCGCCCTTCCCCACCGCCGCCATGGACATCACCATCGGCTGAGCATCGGTGGGAAAGCCCGGATACGGCATGGTGCGCACATGCTTTACCGCCTTCAGCCGAGGGGGCGCCGTGATGTTCAGCGCGCCGCCCAGCTGCCGCACCCGGCAGCCGGAGGCCTCAAAGGGCGCAAGCATGGGAAGGATGTGGGCGTTCTCCACGCCCCGCAGGGTCACGTCGCCACCGGTGACGGCTGCCGCCGCCATATAGGTGGCGGAAACGATTCTGTCCGGCATGACCCAGTGCTCGCTGCCGTACAGGCTTTGCACGCCGTCGATGATGACGCAGCTTTCCCCCGCACCGTAAATGCGGGCCCCGCACCGGTTCAAATAGGCGGCCAGGTCGCTGATCTCCGGCTCCCGGGCGGCGTTGGCGATGACAGTGGTACCCTCGGAGCAGGCGGCGGCCAGCATCACGTTCTCGGTGGCCCCCACGCTGGGGAAGGAAAGAGAAATGTATGCGCCATGTATCCCATTGGGCGCCCGGCAGCAGAGGCACCCGCCGGTCTCCTCCACCTGCACCCCTAGCTTTTCCAGGGAGGACAGGTGCAGATCGATGGGCCTGGGGCCAAGCTCGCACCCGCCGGGGAAGCACATGCTGGCCTCCCTGCACCGGGAGACCATTGCCCCCAAAAACACGATGGACGAGCGCATTCCCCGCATGAGGCTGTCCGGGATGTCGCAGCAGGTCATGGCGTTGTCCACGGTGAGGACGTCGCCCTCCCTTTTACATCGGCACCCCAGATGAGTCAGGATGCCCACGGCGTTTTCCACGTCCGAAAGCTTGGGGCAGTTGTGCAGCACGGTCTGGCCCCGGCAGAGGACCGCCGCCGCCAGCAGCGGGAGCGCGCTGTTCTTCGCCCCCTGGATGTCGATCTCCCCGCTCAGATGGGCGGGCCCTTCCAAGATTATCATAGGGAACACCTCAATATGTCAGCATACGCTATCATATGAAGCGCCCCAAAAACGGTGAAAGGCTTACCCTGCGGCCGCCTTGATCACCCGGTAGATTCGTTCGCTCGCGTCCAGAATTTCCATTTTTCCGGCGTTTTCCCCAAGGGATCTCAGCCGATCGGGGTCGCCGGCGATCTTCTGTATCTTCCTCCACAATACCTCGCCGGTCAGATCCTTTTCCTCAATGATCTCCGCCGCCCCCCGGCTGACCAGCGCCATAGCGTTGTGGAACTGGTGGTTCTCCGCCACGTTGGGCGAGGGCACCAGGATGGATGCCTTGGCCTTGGCTTCGATCTCCGTCAGCGTCATGGCCCCGGCCCGGCCAATGACCAGGTCGGCGGCGGAAAGGCACTGGGGCATGTTGTCGATGTATTCTAAAAGCTTGATCTGGGGGTTTGCCTCAATGTCCAGGCCGAACTCTCTGCACTCGCTTAAGAATTTCTCATCGTGCTGGCCGTAGCCGTGGATGTGCTGGTACTTCTTTTCCCTGGCGCTTTGGGCCAGCATGTAAGCTGCTGCCCGGTTCAGGGCGGAGGCCCCCAGGCTGCCGCCGAAGGATAAGATCAGCGGCCGGTCGTCCAGGCCCAGGGCCTTGCGGGACTCCTCCCGCTCCGCTGCCAGCACCTCCCCCCGAACGGGATTTCCTGTAACGGTACAGTTGATGGTGCTGTCAAAGTATTTCCTGGCGTCCGGCACGGCCAGCATGACGGTCTTGACGGACTTTGCCAGCATCTTTGTAGTGACGCCCGGATAGGCGTTGGACTCATGGATCACGCAGGGGATGCCAAGCTTGGCGGCCTCCCGGATAACGGGGCCGCTGACATAGCCTCCCGTGCCCACGCACACATCCGGGGCGAACTCCTGAATGATGCGCCTGGCCTCCGCCGTGGCGGTGAATACCTTTACTAAAGTGCCGGCGTTCCTCCAAAGATTTTTGGGCGTCAGCTTCCGCTGAAAGCCGGAGATGTGAATGGTCTTCATGGGGTAGCCGGCGTTTGCCACCAGCCGCTCCTCCATGCCGCCCTTATTCCCCACGTAGAGGATCTCCGTGTCCGGCTCCTTCTGTTTTAAGTACCCGGCGGCGGCAAGAGCCGGATTGATGTGTCCCGCGGTGCCGCCCCCTGTGAACAGTACCTTCATGTTCAAGCCTCACTCCATATCCTTATGTCTTTTCCACGTTGGCGCTGCGGGAGATATTGAGCAGAATACCCATTTCTGCCAGCAGCATTAACAGGGATGTTCCTCCATAACTGAAAAACGGCAGGCTGATGCCTGTGTTGGGCACGGTGTTTGTCACCACGCAGATATTCAGCACCGCCTGGATGCCCACCTGGAAAGTGATGCCCAGCCCCAACAGCGTACCGAACTTCTCCGTGGCGTGCAGAGAGATATACATCCCCCGCCAGATGAGCAGGCTGAAGAGGATGATGATGATCAGGGCCCCTACCAGGCCCAGCTCCTCGCAGACGATGGCGAAGATGAAGTCGTTCTGGGGCTCCGGCAGGTAAAGATATTTCTGCCGGGACTGCCCCAGCCCCACGCCCAAAAGCCCGCCGGAGCCAATGGCGTACAGGGATTGGGCGATCTGGTAGGTGCTGTCCATGATGGTGTCGGGGTTGAAGGGATCCAGCCAGCCGGAAATGCGGTCGGCCTGGTAGCCGCCCTTCATCACGATGAGCAAAACGAGCCCGGCGACGCCCGCTCCGCCCAGCACCAGCAGATGGCGGAGCTTTGCCCCGCCCACAAAGACCAGCACCACGCCGATGGCCAGCACGATCAGTGTGGCGGACAGGTGAGGCTCCGGGAAGATCAGAGCGGCGGGCAGCAGCACCAGGGCCATGGGAAAGACAAAGCCCTTGAGAAAGGTGTGCATTTCGTCGGTGTTCCGGGAAATGTAGTGGGCGCAGATGGCGATGACGGCAAATTTGGCGACCTCGGAGGGCTGGAACAGCACCCCGAGCTTGATGGAGCGGTAAACGTCGCTTTGAGAGGCGTAATCGACAGGCGGGGCGATGGCGTCCAGGTGCAGCACCTTGCCCAGCAGCAGAATGGCCAGCAGAAGCACGATCGCCACAACGTAGATGGGAAGGGCCAGAAAGTGGAACCTGTGGTAGTCAAAGGTGGATAGCAGGAGCATGATGGCGACGCCTGCCAGGGCGAAAATGCCCTGCCGCTGGATATAGTAGTAGCTGCTGCCATCGTGATAGAAGCCCCAGGCGTAGCTGGCGGAAAACAGCATGACAAGGCCCACCGCCAACAGCACCATGATGAAAATGAACAGGGGCATATCCATGCCCTCGGCCCGGGAAAACAGCTTGTGCTTGATCTTCCGGCGGCCGCGGGGCTCATCGGCAAGCACTGCCGCCTGCGCACTCTCCGGCGCCGCCTGGGGCGGAACGCGCCTGAGCCCCCGGGCCGTGCGCCCGCTTGTGGTGCGATCCGACGGTTTGCGGTCCGCCAGTTCGCGGCGGGACGGTCTTTCACTTGACGCCATGAAGCCTCCTCCTTTCTTTTCGATCCGTTCTTTCTCCGTTAGTTTGGCCCGTTTAACGGAGGTTAGCCGTCACATTCCAAAAACCACGCAAAGCAGCGCCAGCGCTCCGCCCACGGCGGTAACGCCGCCAAACACGGCGCATATCTTCCCCTCCGACCAGCCGGACATCTCAAAATGATGGTGGATGGGCGACATCTTAAACAGCCGCTTGCCGTGGGTGGCCTTAAAATAGCCGACCTGCAAAACGACAGAAAGGATCTCCACCCAGTAGATGATGCCAACGGGCAGCAGCAAAATGGGCATATCCAGGCCAAAGGCCAGCGCCCCCACCATACCCCCCAGGAACAGGGAACCCGTATCCCCCATGAACACCTTGGCGGGATGGAAATTCCACACGAGAAAGCCAAGGCACCCTGCCGCCGCGGCTACTCCCATAGCGGAAAGGCCCGTGATGGAAAGGTACCCGGCGCAAAGGCTCAGGGCGAGGCAGGAAAAGAAGGTCACCGTGCTGTTCAGGCCGTCAACGCCGTCTGTAAAGTTGACGGCGTTGACCAGGCCAACCAGCAGGATCGCCGCCAAAATGTAATAGGCAAAGCCCAGATCGATCCGGCCCACAAACGGGATGACCGTTTCCGTCTTGCCGCCTGCCAGGGCGATGGAGCCGAAATAGGCCGCGGCCACGGCAAACTGCAAAACCAACTTCTGCTTTTCGTTAAGGCCCAGGTTGCGTTTTTTCACCACGCTGATATAATCGTCCAGAAAGCCGATGGCCCCGTAGGCCAGGGCCATAAACAGGCCACCGAACAGCTTTACCTTCATCAGCGCCGTCTCGGTCTCCCCGCCGCCCAGGCCGTAGAACAGCCCGACGCACAGGCACACCGAAGCGGAAATGCCGCAGATGAACATCAGCCCGCCCATGGTGGGGGTTCCCTGCTTGTTCTTGTGCCAGCTGGGGCCGATCTCCCGGATGGTCTGTCCAAAATGCAGCTTGTGCAGCCAGGGGATCATCCACCTGCCAAGCAGGGCGGTGACCCCAAAAGACAGGATCGCCACTGACAGGGTAAGCGTCCAGTTCTCCATATTTGTGCCTTCCTTCCTCGCTAATCTGTATGCACGTAAACGTCTGTGTTTACATTGTCCACAAAGGTAACGGTGATGACCGTGCCCTTGGGCACCTGCTCCCCGGCGGAGATATCCTGGATGCTGACGGTGGAGGTATCGGTCAGGGCGCCCGTCACGCTGATCTGCAAGCCGGACAGGGCCGCCGCGTAGCCGGCGTTTGCCAGATCCATGCCGGTCAGGCTGGGAACCTCCGTCAGCACGGCGCTCTCATCGTAGCCGCTGGTGTACAGCACCACCTTGCCCGTCTTGGGCACGGGCGAGCCGCTTTCCGGTATCTGCTGGGTGACAAGCTCTGACTCATCCTCCGAGCCGATAACGCTGTAGGACAGGCCCAGCTCGTCAAGCTGACTGTAAGCCTCGCTGAGGGTCATTCCCACCACGGTGGGAGAAACCATGTCGAGATTGGCGTATTCCTCGTCGGTGTACTTGGCCTCCACGCCCAGATAGGGCAGCGCCTCCGCCATGATCTTGGAGAAGATTGGCCCGGCGATGGCGTTGCCGCCGGTCAGACCGCCGTTGCTGTCGCTGTCCGGCTCGTCAAAGTAGACCAGCAGCGCGTACTGGGGGTCCTCCGCCGGGGCGAAGCCGCAGTAGGAGGCAATATACTTCATTTCTGCGTTGGGATTTTCCAGCAGCTCTTCATTGTACTCCGCCACCTTTTCCGAGGTACCCGTCTTGCCGCAGACACGGTACCCGGCCACATAGCCGCCGTTACCGGTGCCCTGGCTGGCGTTGTATTCCAGGATGGAGGTGATGGAAGCGGAGGTCTCTTCGGAAATGACCTGCCGCCGGTAGCCGGTGTCGGCGGTCTTGACGATATTGCCCTCGCTGTCGATGATGCGGTCCACCACATGGGGCTTGACAAGGTACCCGCCGTTTGCCACGGCGGCACAGGCGGTGATCATCTGCACCGGAGTGATGGAGAAGTTCTGGCCGAAGGCCTCGGTGGCAAGCTCCACCGGGCCCATATCCTCCAGATCGTGATAGAGGCTGGCGGATTCGCCGGGCAGATCGATGCCCGTCTTTTCGGTAAGGCCGAAGGCCTCTCTGTATTTGCAGAAGGTCTCCGAGCCCAGCAGGCTGCCCAGGTAGATAAACCAGGGGTTGCAGGAGTTGTACAGGCCGGCCTCAAAGGTCTCGGTGCCGTGGCCGGGCGCATCCTTCCAGCAGTCGATGCCCTCGGGGTAACCCTCCACCGGTTCGTTGCCGGTGCAGGTGTGGGTGCTGTCCACAGTGATGACGCCCTCCTCCAGCCCCATTGCGCCGGTGCACATCTTAAACACGGAGCCGGGGTAGTAGGTGTCGCTGACGGCCTTGTTCCGCCACTGGCGGTAAAGGGCTTCGGTCTCGGCGTCCTCCTGCTCCTCCTCGGGCAATGCCTCGATCTCCTTTAAGAGGTTCTCGTCCTGGATGGTGTAGGGGTCGTTGGGGTCGTAATTGGGGCTGGTGGCAAGGCCCACCACGGCCCCGGTGTTCACGTTCATCATAATGGCCACGGCCCCGTTTTGTATCTTGTACTTTTCCACGCCCTCCTGTAAGTATTTTTCCAAGATGCTCTGCACCGTCTCGTCGATGGTGAGCACCAGATCGTTGCCGTTCTGGGCCGTGATGTACTGCTCGTACTCAAAGGGCATATCGGTGCCCCGGGCGTTTTTGGCCGCCACCAGCCTGCCCTCCACGCCGCTGAGCTCTTCGTCATAATAGAGCTCCAGGCCGTCCAGGCCCTGGGAATCGAACCCGGTAAAGCCAAGCACGTTGGAGGCCACGGTGCCGTAGGGGTAATACCGCTTGTAATCGGCAATGAGCCGCACACCGTTGGCGATCTCGTTCGTCTCCAAAAAGTCCACGATCTCATCCCGCACGTCGGATTCCACCCGGCGCTTCAGATAGGAAAAATAGGTGTGCTCCCCGCTTTTTTCGTAGATGGTCTCCTCGTCCATGTCAAGAATGGGGGCCAGCCCCGCTGCCACCTTGCGCCGCAGCTCTTCGCCGCCCTCCTCCACGCCGTTGAGATAGTTGGGCTCCAAAACCACCGTCCACACGCTGGCGCTTTGGGCCAGCACCTTGGTGCCGGTGGCGTCGTATATGGTGCCCCGCATGGCGGGCATCGCCGTGCTTTGCAGACTTTGGTCGATGGCCTTGGCGCTGAGGGTATCGCCCTCTATGATCTGCCAGCGGACAAGGCTGCAAAGGGCAGCGCCGAAGCCCCCAAAGATCAGCAGGGCCGTCAGCAGCTTTGCCCGAAAGCTGATCCTCTCTGTCGTTCCTTTTGCCAAGCGCTCACCGCCTTTCTGCTCCTCCGAGCATTTTCCCTGTAGTAAAACGAGAGTCAAGATCGCTCTTGGCTCTCAGCAGCCGTTTTATCATATTCCCGGCATGTTGTCCATATTCATCTGTATTCCGCGGTCATTGGGCAAACAGCTCCCGCAGCTTCGCCAAAAGCTTATCCAGCACGGAGCCGCCGTCCAGCTCCTGTACCACGTCGCCTTTGTCCTGCTGGGCCACGTTCACATAAGTGACCTGCTGGTTATCCACCTTGGTCATTCCCAGCTGGTTCACGGCGTAATCCTCTACCTGGGCGCCGTTCATCTTCTGGGCCGCCCGCATATTGAGCTGCACCTCCAGGCTCTGGCTTTCCTCCAGCGTCTGAGTGGCGGAATTGATCTGCTCCGTCAACACGGCCAGCTGTTCCTGGCTGTACACCATGGCGACCGCCAAAAACAGAAACGCCGCAAAGCTCATCACGGCCATCATGGCCCTGAAGGGATGACGTTTGGGCCGGGGTGCGGCCTTCTCCTGTTTTTTGGGAAGCTCCACCACGTTGGGGGCCTTGGCCGGCTGTTGCCTTCCGGGGGCCCTGGCTGGGGCGGTATTGTCATAATGAGATTCAAACAGCGCGAAGTCGTAGGCTTCTGAACGGTTTTCCATAACGCTTCCCTCTTCCTTTCCTATCAAAAATGTGATATACTATGCTCTATAGGCTGAGCGGCCCTTCTATTCTTCCTTCAGCTTTTCCGCCACGCGAAGTCTGGCGCTGCGGGCCCTGGGGTTTTCCGCAAGCTCTTCTTCGCCGGGCGTCAGGCCACGCTTGTATAAGAGCCTTGCCCTGGGCTTCCTGCCGCACACGCACACCGGGAAATCCCTGGGGCAGATGCAGCCGGTGCACCAATCGTTCATCTGGGTCTTGACAATCCTGTCTTCCAGCGAGTGGAAGGTGATGACGGCAATGCGCCCGCCGGGCTTCAAGATGGAAAATCCGGAAATGAGCCCTTCCTGCAGGCGGTCCAGCTCGCCGTTGACGGCAATGCGCAGCGCCTGGAAGGTCTTCCGGGCCGGATGGCCCTCCCCCCGCCTGACCGCGGCGGGTACGGAGCTCTTCACGATCTCCGCAAGCTCCAGGGTGGTCTCGATGGGCTTTTGCTCCCTGGCTTTGCAGATGCCCCCGGCAATGCGCCAGGCGCTCTTGTCTTCCCCGTAGCGGGTGATGATGGAGGCCAGCTCTTCTCTGGACAGGCTGTTGACAAGATCGGCGGCGGTGGCCCCCTCCTTGCTCATGCGCATGTCCAGCGGCGCGTCCTGATGGTAGGAAAAGCCCCTCTCCCCGTCGTCCAGCTGGTAGGAGGACACCCCGATATCCAGCAGGATGCCGTCCACGGCGGTGACGCCGTTTTCCCCGGCAAGCTCGTCCATCCGGCAGAAATTGCCGTGGATGAGGGTGGAGGCCGGATATTTCCTCAGCCGCTCCCCCGCCGCCTTGATGGCGTCCGGGTCCTGGTCGATGGAAAGAAGCCGGCCCGTGGAAAGCCTTTGCAGAATGGCTTCCGAGTGGCCGCCGCCCCCGACGGTGCCGTCGATGTACACGCCGTCCGGGCGGATGTTGAGGGAGTCGATGGCCTCCTGAAACAGCACGGGCTTGTGTTGAAATTCCATGGCTCTACACTTCCAGCATGGTCATGATGGCCTCGATGTTCTCGTCGGTCTCTTTTTCGTTGTACTCCTTCCAGCGCTGGGTGTCCCAGATCTCCGCGCGGGTGGCCATGCCGATGACGGTGACGTCCTTGGAAAGCCCCGCGTGGTCCCGCAGGCTTTGGGGGATGAGCACCCGGCCCTGCTTGTCCGGCTCCGCCTCGGCGGCGCCGGGGATGAAGTACCGCTGGACAGCCTTGCCCTGCGCAACGGGAAGGCCGGCGACCTTTTCCATCAAGCGCTGCCACTGGCCCGCGGAAAGCACAAAAAGGCAGCCGTCCAGGCCCTTGGTGACATAGAACTTGTCCCCCAGATCCTCGCGGAATTTGGCGGGGATCGTCACCCGGCCCTTCAGGTCCATATTATATTGATATTCGCCCATCAACATAATGCGGCTCGCCTTTCCTACAGTTTGCCAGGCTTCGCGGTTTTGGCCGGTTTCCCTCACGGTTTCCCACCAAATTGACACTCTTAACCACTTTTTCGCACAATTTGCCACCTGACACGCCTATTATAGTCCAGCCGCCGCGCAAAAGCAATCGAACTTATATTTGGATATTTGCCAATAAAGATGATAGAACGTGCGTTCCCTGAACATCTTGGGTAAAAAAATAAGCCGGCCACAATATCTTGTGGCCGGCTGTTTTGCCAAGAAAAATTTATATGAAATTTAAACGAAAAACACAGGTCAGATTTGTGAATTACGCTGAGAATTTTTAATGTTCTGCCGCGTCTTTCGCAGTTCTGCGAGGCTTTCCGACAAAGATTCGTCCGTTCTGCGCATCAGATCTTCCACATAGTCAGAGCTTGCCTTGCGCATTTCCTTAAACTTCTGCTGGGCCTGGGCCAACAGCTCGTTAGCCTTCTGCTGGGCCTGCCGGACGATCTCATCCTGCTCCACCATGGCGGTGGCCTTTTCCTGGGCCACCCGGATGATGGTGTCGGCCTCCCGGTGGGCATCCTCGATGATCTGGCTCCGATCCGCCACGATGGCCTTGGCCTTGCGCACCTCGGCAGGGATCTCCTCCTTGATGTCGTCCAAAATCTGGCGGAGCTCTTCGCCGTCTACGAACACCTTGCCGGAGGAAAGGGGCATTTTCCAGCTCTTCTCCAGCATGTCGTACATCTCTTCAATGAGGTCTTCAATGTTTGCCTGATTGCTGCTCATAATCACAACCCAATCCTTTCAAAGAAATCTGTCCTTACCCTTGCCTGCAAAGCCTGTCCGCAATGTCTTGCAGCACGCAGGATGGCACAAACTGGGAGATATCCCCCCCAAAGCTGGCCACCTGCTTCACCACGCTGGAGCTGAGAAACATGTTTTCCGCGCTGGTTGGCAGAAACATGGTCTCCAGCTCCGGGTTCAGGTTTTTATTGGTCAGGGCCTGCTGAAACTCGTACTCGAAGTCCGACACGGCCCGAAGCCCCTTTACAATGGTCATGGCGCCCTTTTCCCTGGCGTAATCCGCCAACAGGCCCGTGACCCGGTCTACCTCTACATTCGCAAGGTGCTCATGGCGGCACACCGTTTTCAAAAGCTCCATGCGCTCCTCCACGGAGAAGCTGACGTTTTTGCTGGGGTTTACCGGCACGGCCACAATGACGTGGTCGAAGATGCGGCAGGCCCGGCTGATGATATCCAGATGACCCAGGGTGACCGGGTCAAAGCTGCCAGGGCATATGGCGATCCTTTCCATAAGCGCTCTCTCCTCTAGGACAGCTCACGCTTGTACACGGTGAGCGACGTTTTCCCATAGCGGTACACCTTCCGCCAAAGAAGCCCTTCGGCCTCCGGCGGGAGCTCCTCCTCCCGGGGGTGCTCGCAGATCACGATGCCGTCCGGCGCCATGCGGGCGGGGACCATACTGAGCGCCCTTTGCAGCGCGCCCGTGCGGTAGGGGGGATCGAGAAAAGCGATATCGAACAGTCTGCCGCCGCCCAGCAGGAAGGTGGAAAAATCTCCCCGGACGATCTCGGAGCGGTCGGAAAACCCGGTGAGCTCCACGTTTTTCTTCACCACCCTTAAGGCGGCGGGAGAAGCATCCACAAACACGGCCCGGGCCGCGCCGCGGCTCAAGGCCTCCAGGCCCACCTGGCCGGAGCCTGCGAACAGATCCAGGAAAACCGCGTTTTCCACGGAAAACTGCAGGATATCGAACAGGGCCTCCTTGACCCGGTCTGTGGTGGGACGCACCTCCTGCCCTTCCAGGGCCAGCAGGCGCTTCCCGCGTTTTGAGCCTGAAATAACGCGCATAGGTTTCACCAAACATTCAATATCTTTGATATTATCTCATTTTTTGTCGAAGATGTCAAGCCCGGAGTGATAGAGAGAGTATCAGGAGGTTTGCGTGCATCCTTGCATGCATCCTTCCACGCCTATTCCCCGTGGAAATGCTGATAGACCCGCAGGGCCGTGGGCTTCGTCATGCCGGGGGTACCCTCCAGCTCCTTCAGGTCCGCATCCGCGATGGCGGAAACCGTTTTAAAGTGCTTCATAAGCGCCTTTGCCCTGGCCTGGCCCACCCCCTCGATGGA
Organism: uncultured Acutalibacter sp.; assembly: GCA_964648555.1. GTDB lineage: Bacteria > Bacillota > Clostridia > Oscillospirales > Acutalibacteraceae > Acutalibacter. The sequence goes on along the minus strand of CAZYLJ010000015.1, from coordinate 4,401 downwards.
GGTCAGCGTGGAGGAAATGGAGGATTTCTTCCTGCTCTGCCGGTGGTAGCCGATGGCATAACGGTGCACCTCGTCCTGAATGGTGGAGACCAGGGTGAAGGTGCGGCGGGCGGAGTTGATGGCAATCTCCCCGCCGGTGACGGCGATAGCCCTGGTGCGGTGCCGGTCGTCCTTCACCATGCCGAACAGGGGCACATCGACGCCCATTTCCTCCAAAAGGGGCTGCACCGCCGAAACATGGCCCTTGCCGCCGTCCAGCAGGATCAGGTCGGGCAGGCGGCCAAAGCCGGTTTCCTCCCCCGCCTCTTTGGCGGCAAAATACTCCTCGAACCGCCGCCGGATGACCTCCCGCATGGAGGCGTAGTCATCCTGGCCGGCAACGGTCTTTATCTTGAACCGGCGGTAGGCGCTTTTCAGGGGCCGGCCGTTTTCAAACACCACCATGCCGGCCACGTTGTCCGCGCCGCCCTGGTTGGAGATGTCGTAAGACTCGATATAGGCCGGCGCCTTAGAAAGGCCCAGCAGCCGCCGCAGCTCGTCCAGAGCCGAGGCGTCCCTGCCGGAGCTGCCCGCCTGCCGGGCGATGCTCTCCGCCGCGTTCTGGCGGCACATCTGCACCAGCTGGGCCTGCTCTCCCCGCTGGGGGATCTGTATCCTCACGCTTTTGCCCCGCTTTTCCGCAAGCCAGCGCAAAATGAGCTCCTCGTCCTCCACTGTGCCGTCTATGGTCACCACCGGCGGCACTCTGTCCCGGATGGCGTAATACTGCCGCAGAAATTCCGAGCGGGCCTCCGCGTCCGGCTGGCAGCCCTCTGTCAGAAAGCTCTCCCGATCGGAAAGCTTGCCCCCGGTGAAGCGGAACACCTCAAAGGCCGTGTGGGACTCCCCCTGGGCCAGGGCGAACACATCCTGCTCCTCGATCCGGCTGGCAACCACCTTTTGGCGATCCTTCATCTTATTGATGGCGTTGATGCGGTCCCGCAGCCGGGCGGCCAGCTCGAACTCCATGTTCCCGGCGGCCTCCTCCATCCTGGCGGTCAGCGCCTTGACGGAGGTGCTGCTGCCGCCCTTGATAAAGTCCATGGCCTCGCTGAAGGCCTCGTTGTAGTCCGCCTCGCTGACACGGCCCCGGCAGGGGGCGCAGCACTGCTTGATATAGTAGTTGAGACAGGGCCTGCCCTTGCCGAAATCCTGGGGGAATTTCCGATTGCAGTCCGGCAGGCGAAAAATTTTTCTGGCGGCGTCAATGGTCTCCTTGATGGACCAGGAGCTCAAATAGGGGCCGATGTACCTGGCGCCGTCGTTTTCCGGCTTTTTTGCCTCGGTGATGCGGGGCCAGGGGCCGGGGCTGACCCTGATATAGCTGTAGCCCTTGTCGTCCTTTAAAAGGATGTTGTACTTGGGCTGGTTCTGCTTGATCAGGCTGCTTTCCAGCACCAGAGCCTCGAACTCGCTGTCGGTGACGATATACTCGAACCAGTCCACATGGGAGACCATTTTGCGCACCTTTTCGTTGTGGTTCTTCTCCGAGCCGAAATACTGACTGACCCGGTTTTTCAGCGCCTTGGCCTTGCCGATGTAGATGATCTCCCCGGTCTTGTCGTGCATGATGTACACGCCGGGCAGCAGCGGCAGCTTCATAGCCTTGCGGCGAAGCTCCTTCTTCTTTTCGTTCTGTTCCATCCGCTTTCTCCTGCCGCGCTATGCGGCCTATACAAAAAGCACGGCAGGGGATTCCCCCGGACGCCGTGCCCTTTTGCAGGTGATATGAATTGCTTGCTTACTCCGCAAAGCCGGACTTGACCAGCTCTACCAGCGCGTCAACGGCCTGCTGCTCATCAGCGCCGTCGGCGATGATACGGATGGTCACGCCGCCCACAATGCCCAGGGACAGAACGCCCAGCAGACTTTTGGCGTTGACTCTCCTCTCCTCTTTTTCTACCCAGATGGAGGACTTGAACTCATTTGCCTTCTGGATAAAGAACGTGGCAGGACGGGCATGCAGACCCACTTGATTCTGAACCAAAACTTCCTTTGCGCACATGATAATCCACTCTCCTACATAGTTTCAAAAGCTGTTTACGAATGGCCGCAAAAACCGTCAAACAGACAGTCTCTTGCCGGAATCTATCCTTATTATATCATAATTTTGGCACCCGTCAACACGGTTTCGGCAAATTTGGATTCCTTGACAGAGGCCGGAAATAATTGAGATTGTCATTTGTGCGATTTGACCAGTATGTTGAAAACTTTTTGCCTACTTTGTTGCCCGGGAATCATAGCCGCCGCAACATACTGTAGCGGATCGCCTTTTCTATACCATTTCCAGTATGGCGTTTCCCGGGGGTCTATTCCTCTTCCCCGGGGTGGGCCCTGCGCCAGAGCTCCAGCATATCCGGCCGGTTGCGGCCGGTTATCTTCAGCGCTTCTTCCCGCCGCCAGCGTTCGATGTTTCCGTGGTGGCCGGAAAGCAGCACCGGCGGCACCGGCCTGTTCCGCCAGACCTCCGGCCGGGTGTACTGGGGATACTCCAAAAGGCCGGAAAAATGGCTCTCCTCCATAAAGCAGGCCTCATCGGAAAGCACGCCGGGCAGCATGCGGCTGACCGCGTCGCACAGGATCATGGCGGGCATCTCCCCGCCGGTGAGCACATAATCCCCGATGGAGATCTCCTCCGCGCCGTATTCGTCCAGAAGCCGCTGGTCCACGCCCTCGTAATGGCCGCAAAGCACGCATAAAGCCCGCTCTCCCGCCAATTCTCTCGCCTTCTCCTGGGTGAGGACCTTCGCGCGGGGAGACATATAAAGTATATGCGGGCGGAAGCCCAGATGCTCTGTCAGGGCGTCGATGCCCCGGGCAAAGGGCTCCGCCATGAGCAGCATGCCCTTGCCGCCGCCAAACACCGTGTCGTCCACCCGTTTGTTCCGTTCGTCCGGGGAGAAATCCCTGAGCTGGTGACAGCAGAACTGCAGCGCCCCCTTCTTTCTGGCCCGGCCAATAATGCTGTGATCCATAAAGGGCGGGAACATCTCCGGGAACAAGGTAAAAACATCGATGCGCATGTTCAGGCCTCCTCGCTGTCGCCGTCGAAAATGCCGGGGATGGGCAGAAGCTCGATGACGCCCTCCTCCGGCGCGACGCGCTTTACCATGTGCTTCACCGCCGGGAACAGGTACTCGTGCCCCTCTTTGTCCACGATGCGGTACACGTCGTTGGCCACGCCCTCCAGCACCTCCGTCAGTCGGCCGTACTCCCGGCCGGTGTTCCCGTCTATGGCCCGCAGGCCCAAAAGATCGCGAAGGTAAACCGCCCCCTCCGGCGGAGAGACCTGCTCCCTGTCCAGATAGAGCACCTTCCCCCGCAGCGCTTCCGCCTGCTCGGGGGTATCGACGCCATGGAGCTTCAACAGCAGCCGCCCCTTGTGGACCCTGGCGGAAACAAGGCCAACGCTTGTCCGCCCCCGGTCGAACCAAAGCTCCTTTGCTTTCAGCAGAAATTCAGGGCTGTCCGCCCAGGGCTCCATCACCAGCTCGCCCCTGACGCCGTGGGCCTTGACGATTCGCCCGGCCTCCAGGTATCTTTCCCCCAACGGTCTCACCTCTCTTCATGAGAAAAAGAGCGCGGCCCAGCCGCGCCCCAATTCCCTTATCAGTCGATCTCCACCATGATCTTTTTGTCCTCACGGGCGGCGGCGGCGCGCATGACCGTGCGGATCGCCTTGGCGATGCGGCCCTGCTTGCCGATGACCCGGCCCATGTCGCTTTCAGACACATGGAGATGGTACACGGTGGTCTCATTCTCCCCTTCCTCAGAGGAAACCGTCACGCCGCTGGGGTCCTCGACCAGGCCAGAGGCGATGTTCTTCAGCAATTCTTCCAGATTCATGTTTCTTGTCCTTTCTCAGATAGTTGTACTCAGTCGATGACGCCGTGCTTTTTGAACAGCGCCTTCACGGTGTCGGTGGGCTGGGCGCCGCTGGCGATCCACTTTTTGGCCTTCTCGGGGTCGACCTTTACCACGCTGGGCTCTTCCATGGGGTTGTAGTAGCCGATCTCCTCAATGAAGCGGCCGTCCCGGGGAAAACGGGAATCCGCCACCACGATGCGGTAGAAGGGGGATTTCTTCGCGCCCATTCTTCTCAGTCTGATCTTTACTGCCATGTTGCTTACTCCTTTTTTCGGCCAGAGGCCGTTTTTTTAGATGTATATTTTTTAGGATGTTCCCACCCTAATCATCTAGCGAATTTATCAGAACGGCATCCCGCCGCCCATACCGCCCAGGCCGCCCATTCCCACAGGTGGCATCCGGCGCTTTTTGCCCTTGCCGCCGAACTGCCTCATCAGCTTCTGCGTCTGGCGGAACTGATTCAAAAGCCGGTTCACGTCCTCCACCTTCTGGCCG
>CAZYLJ010000014.1:0-18215 GCA_964648555.1 uncultured Acutalibacter sp. | reverse complement strand
ACCGGCTCCATCCTGCCCGGCGTCACCCGGGCATCTTGCATCGAGCTTTGCAGGCATTGGGGCTTGGAGGTGGAAGAGCGCCGCATTTCCGTGCAGGAGCTGGTAGAGGCCGCCAGGGCAGGCGCTTTGGAGGAGTGCTGGGGCAGCGGCACCGCCGCGGTCATTTCCCCTGTGGGGGCCCTGCGCTTTGGCGATACCGTCATGGAAATTTCCGGCGGCGGCATCGGCCCCCTGAGCCAGAAGCTCTATGACACCGTTACCGGCCTGCAGACCGGGAAAGTCGAAGACGAGTTTGGCTGGACGGTAGAAGTGAAATAAGAACGTGAAAAGATGGCCCACTGCTTCAGCGGGCCATTTTTGCACCATAGGGGATGCCCATCCCAAGCAGTGAAAGCCAATATTTCCCCTCGCCGCAGGGGAAGGGGAAATGTACAAAAAATCTTCGCGCCCGAACGCTTCCCTTTTGTTTCACAGCTTGCGGATTTTTTGACAAAAGGATATAATAATAACCATTACAGCGTTGCGGAGAGGATTGTTGTAAATATGGAAAAAAGCACATGGTTGACGCGTTCCGCCGGGATCTTGCTGCCGGTCGGCAGCCTGCCCTCCAGGTACGGCATCGGCACCTTTGGAAAGCAGGCCTACCGCTGGGTGGACTTCCTGGTGGCGGCAAAGCAGAAATACTGGCAGGTGCTGCCCCTTGGCCCCACCAGCTACGGCGACAGCCCCTATCAGAGCTTTTCCGCCTTTGCGGGGAACCCATATTTCGTGGATCCGGAGCTCCTTATCGAGCAGGGGCTGCTCACAAAAGAGGAGTGCGAGGCCGTCCACTGGGGCGACAGGAAAACCCAGGTGGACTACAACGCCGTGTATGAGAACCGGGAAACGCTTTTGCGCAAGGCCTTTGGCCGCTTTACCGACAAGGCGGCCCTGACGCGCTTCCGCAAAAAGAACCGGGCTTGGATCGAGGACTACGCCCTGTACATGGCGGTCAAGGCAAAGATGGGCATGAAGGCCTGGAACGAATGGGATGAGGATATCCGCATGCGTCTGCCGGAGGCCGTAAAGCGCTGGAAGGCCAAATGCGCCGAGGATATCGATTACCACATTTTTGCCCAGTACCTGTTCTTCCAGCAGTGGGGGAAGCTCAAAAAGTACGCCAATCAGAAGGGCGTGCAGATCATCGGTGACGCCCCCATTTATGTGGCGATGGACAGTGCCGATGTGTGGGCGAACCCACGGCTTTTCCAGTTGGACGAAAACAACTTCCCCACCGAGGTGGCCGGCTGCCCGCCGGACGCTTTCTCCGAGGACGGCCAGCTTTGGGGCAACCCCCTGTACCGTTGGGATGTGATGGAAAACGGCGGCTTCGGGTGGTGGCTCAGGCGGTTAAAGGCCAACCTCACCATGACGGACGTGCTGCGCATCGACCACTTCCGGGGTCTGGAAAGCTACTACGCCATCCCCTACGGCGACAAGACCGCCAAAAACGGCCGCTGGAGAAAGGGGCCGGGCAAGGCCTTTATAGATGCTGTCAACGAGGAGTTCGGCAGCGCGGCCATTATCGCTGAGGATCTGGGTTTCCTGACCCCGGCGGTGCATCGTCTCTTAAAGCGCAGCGGCTACCCCGGCATGAAGGTGCTGCAATTCGCCTTTGATTCCCAGGAGGAGAGCGACTATCTGCCCCACAATTACCAGCGCAACTGCGTGGTCTATACCGGCACCCACGACAACGACACCACCCGGGGATGGTTTTCCTCCGCCGCGCCGGAGGACGTGCAGATGGCGCTGGAATACCTGGGCCTGAAAAACGATAAGAATGGAACCTGGGAGTTCATCCGCGCGGCTTTGTCCAGCGTGGCGGACCTGGCCATCGTTCCCATGCAGGACTACCTCGACCTGGACAGCCGGGCGCGGCTCAACACGCCCTCCACTCTGGGAGGGGACAACTGGCGCTGGCGGATGAAGAAAAAGCAGATGAAACCGGAGCTGGCTGAGAAGATCGCGAAAATGACGACCCTATACGGCCGGGCGCGAGGAACAAAATAAGGAGAGATACTATGACCATTGCGGAAGAGCTGACACAAAGGCTGAAAGAGCAGACCGGCAAAACGCTGCAAGAGGCGGAAAACCGCCAGGTGTACTTCGCGCTGCTGTCCCTGGTAAGGGAAAAGCTGGAAAATACCAACAGGATCCAGGGGGACAGGAAGCTCTATTATATTTCCGCCGAGTTTCTGCTGGGAAAGCTCCTGTCCAACAACCTGATAAACCTTGGCCTGTATAACGAGGTGAAAGCCGCTCTGGAAGCGGCGGGGAAGAGCCTTGCGGAGATCGAGGAGATCGAGCCGGAGCCCTCTTTGGGCAACGGCGGTCTAGGAAGGCTTGCGGCCTGCTATCTGGACTCCGCCGCCACTTTGGGCCTCTGCGCCGACGGCGTGGGGCTGCTGTACCACTTTGGCCTGTTCCATCAGCGGCTGCGGGATTTAAAGCAGCAGGAGGAGCCCGACCGCTGGCTGCCGGAGGCCGGCATCTGCGAGGAAGGCTGGGACTGCCAGAAGTGCTGGAAAGGACAGCTGTGCTGGCCCCGGAAGACCGATGTGAAATTTACAGTGCCCTTCCCCCAGGGGGAGCTGAGCGCCGTTCTGTACGACATCGACGTGGCCGGCTATGAAAGCGGCGTGAACCGCCTGCACCTGTTTGATCTGGAGACCGCCGACGAGTCCATCGTAAAAGAGGGCATCGATTTTGACAAGACCGCCATTGACAAGAACCTGACCCTGTTCCTCTATCCCGACGACAGCGACAGGGCCGGACGGCTGCTGCGGGTATACCAGCAGTATTTCATGGTCAGCACTGCGGCCCAGCTCATCTTAAAGGAGCTGAAGGAGAGGGGCTATTCCATCCGCGACCTGCACAGGCACGCGGTTATCCAGATCAACGACACCCATCCGTCCATGATCATCCCAGAGCTGATCCGCCTGCTGCAAATGGAGGGCGTCTCCATGGACGAGGCCATTTCCATCGTCAGCCAAACCTGCGCCTACACGAATCACACCATCCTGGCGGAGGCGCTGGAAAAGTGGCCCATGGATTTCCTCACGGAAGCGGTGCCCCAGCTGGTGCCCATCATTGCAGAGCTGGACCGCCGGGTGCGGAAGAAGTTCCCCGACGAGGAGGATGTGGCCATCATCGACGAAGACAGCGTTGTGCACATGGCCCGCATGGATATCCACTACTGCTTCTCCGTCAATGGCGTTGCCGCCTTGCATACGGAAATTTTGAAGAAGTCCGAGCTGAAGCGCTTTGCCGACCTGTATCCCGGCAAGTTCAACAACAAGACCAACGGCATCACCTTCCGCCGGTGGCTCATGCATTGCGATCCCGCCCTTTCCGAGCTCATCACCGGGCGCATCGGCGACGGCTGGAAAAAGGACGCGGAAGAGCTGCAAAAGCTGCTGGGCGCAAAAGAAGACGGTGAGTTCCTGCAACAGCTTCTGGATGTCAAGCAGGGGAACAAGCGCGCCTTCAAGGAATATCTGCTGGAAAAGAGCGGGGTGGAGATCGACGAGAATTCCATCTACGATATCCAGATCAAGCGTCTGCACGAGTACAAGCGCCAGCAGATGAACGCCCTGTATATCATCTGGAAGTATCAGCAAATCAAGGCGGGGAACCTGCCAAAGCGGCCCATTACCCTGCTGTTCGGCGCAAAGGCCGCCCCGGCCTATGTTATCGCCAAGGACATCATCCACCTGCTGCTGTGCTTGCAGAAGATCGTCAACTCCGACCCGGAGGTCAGCCCCTGGATGAAGGTCGTTATGGTGGAGAATTACAATGTTACCTGGGCGGAGAAGCTGATTCCCGCCTGCGATATCTCCGAGCAGATCTCCCTGGCCAGCAAGGAGGCCAGCGGCACCGGCAATATGAAATTCATGCTCAACGGCGCGGTGACCCTGGGAACCATGGACGGCGCCAACGTGGAGATACACGACCTGGTGGGGGAGGAAAACATCGCCATTTTCGGCCGTTCCAGCAGTGAAGTGATAGAGCTTTACAAGGAGGGCGAGGGCCGCTACACTCCCGCCGGCTTTTACCCGAAGGACGCGGAAATCGCTGAGCTTTTGGACTTTATCATCAGCCCGCAGGTCATGCGCCTGGGCGACCCGGAAAGCCTGGGGCGGCTCTACAGGGACATGACCCGGAAGGACTGGTTCATGGCCTTGCTGGACCTCAAGGACTACATCCGGGTGAAGGAAGCGCTTTTGGCGAGCTTTGAGGACAGGAAGCAGTGGGCCGGCAAGATGCTGACAAACATCGCTATGGCCGGATTTTTCTCCTCGGACCGGGCGGTGGCCCAGTACAACAAGGATATCTGGAAGCTGTAGGGGGGAAGCTCCATGGGTGCGTTTGAACTGTTTCTGGTGGCTGTGGGTCTTTCCATGGATGCCTTTGCCGTGGCCGTGTGCAAGGGCCTTGCCCTGAAAAAGGTGAGGCCGGGGCAGATGGCCCTGGTAGGCCTGTGGTTCGGCGGGTTCCAGACGCTGATGCCCCTTTTGGGCTATTTTGTGGGCGTGCAGTTTGCCGATGCCATTGACGCCGTGGATCACTGGATCGCCTTTGGGCTGCTGGCCCTCATCGGCGGCAACATGGTGCGGGAGGCCTTTTCCAAAAAGGACGAGGAGGACGACGGGTCCCTTTCGGCGAAGAAGATGCTGCCGCTGGCCATTGCCACCAGCATCGACGCGCTGGCCGTTGGGGTGAGCTTTGCCTTCCTCAGCGTGAACATAGGCCTGGCCGCTTCCTTTATCGGCGTCATCACCTTTCTGCTTTCCGCCGCCGGCGTAAAAGTGGGCAGCCTGTTTGGCGCGAAGTATAAAAACCGGGCCGAGCTGATCGGCGGGCTGATCCTCATCCTGCTGGGGATCAAAATCCTGTTGGAGCATCTGGGGCTTTTCGGTTAAAGTCGGTCTTGCATTTTCCCCCCGTTTGGAGTATCCTATGGCTTGCGGCCTTTCCTTTTGGGAGGCGGCGGTCTGTCGGGACATCCAGACCTTAAAAAAAACTAGCGGGCGTGCGGCTTTTGCCGTACTGCCCGGCAAAGAAGGGAAAATGCAAGATGCAAAAAATGTCAAAAAAAGTCCGTCTGCTGGTAGAGGGCGCGGTCATCGCCGCCCTGTACATGGCCCTCACCTATGTGATGGCCACCGTGAACATGGCCTTTGGCCAGGTGCAGCTCCGCGTTTCAGAGGCCCTCACTGTTCTGCCGGTGTTTACCCCGGCGGCCATTCCCGGCCTGACGCTTGGGTGCTTCCTGGCAAATTTAGCCAGCCCCCTGGGCGTGGTGGACTGGATTTGCGGGCCCATTGCCACCCTGTTGGCGGCTTTTGCCACCAGGGCCCTGCGCAAGGTGGAATGGAAGGGCGTGGCGTTCCTCGCCCCACTGCCCCCGGTGCTGGCAAACGCCGTTGTGGTAGGCTTTGAGCTGGCCTGCCTGTCCGATGTGAGCGGCTTTGTCCTGGGGAACTTCTCCTGGGCGGCCTTTGGGGCGGCGGCCCTTTCCGTGGGCCTGGGGGAGCTTGCCGTGTGTTACGTGCTGGGCCTGCCCCTGATAATCGCCCTGAAAAAGGCAGGGGCAGAGCGGACGATTTTCGCTGGATAAAGAAAGTAAAAGAAAGGCGGCTGGAAGATGAAACAGGGGAAGAAAAGCGGCCAGACCTTTTTGGAGCGCGTGAAAAACGCGGCGCCTGTCCGCGTCATCGTGGTCAGCTTTCTGGTGCTTATTCTGGCGGGCACGCTGCTGCTTTTGCTGCCCGTATCCTCCAACGGTGAGCAAACCTCTCCGCTGACCGCCTTCTTCACCGCCACCTCCGCCACCTGTGTGACGGGCCTTTCCGTGGTGGACACCACCACCCATTGGTCCCCCTTCGGCCAGGCGGTCATCCTGATCCTCATTCAGCTGGGGGGCCTGGGGCTTTCCACCTTTGCCATCGGCTTTACGCTTCTGGTGCGCAGAAAGCTTGGCATCCGGGAGCGTGTGCTGGCCAGCGAGTCCTCCGGCGGCAGCGGCCGCGACGCCGTGTCGCTGATGAAGCTGATGCTGGTGTTCACCTTTTGCTGCGAGGCTTTGGGCGCGGGGCTGTTGATGCTTCGCTTCGTGCCCGCTTACGGAGAGGCCGGCATTTGGCCCGCCGTCTTTGTGGCGGTTTCCGCCTACTGCAACGCCGGCTTCGATATCCTTGGCTTTGTGCCTGGAAATTCCAGCATGACCGCCTTTGCGGGGGACCCCCTCGTCAGCATTACCGTTTCCCTGCTCATCATAGTGGGGGGCCTGGGCTTTGTGGTGGTGCAGGACATTTACCGCTGCAAGCTGTCTTCCCGCCTGCACCGCAGGGAGCCCCAGCGGCTGCAATTTTACTCCCAGGTCTGCCTGCGGGTGACCGGGATCCTGCTGGCGGTGGGCACGCTGGCCTTTTTCCTGCTGGAATTTAACAACACCATGGGCCACCTGAATTTCTTCGAAAAACTGAACGCCGCTTTTTTCCAGTCCGTCAACACCAGGACCGCCGGTTTTGCCTCGGTGGATATTGCGAAGGAGAATGACTTTACAAAGGTGCTCACCTGCATCCTCATGCTCATCGGCGGCTGCCCCGGCTCCACCGCCGGAGGCATCAAGGTCACCACCTTCGTGGTGCTGGCCGTCACGGTGGCCTCCACCCTGCGGGGGAAAGAGAACCCCACCCTGCTGCGCCACAGCTTCCCCGCCGGAATGATACACAAGGCGCTGACCGTGACCGTTCTGGGGCTGCTGTTGGTGTTCGTGGATGCGGGCATCATCAGCAACCTGAACCCGCCCATCCCTTTTATAGACTGCTTTTTTGAGGCAGCCTCCGCCTTTGGCACAGTTGGCCTTTCCGCCTCGGTCACTCCCAGGCTGGAGCCGGTGTCCCGGCTGTTGCTGTGCCTTACGATGTTCATCGGGCGGGTAGGGCCGGTGTCCTTTGGCGCTTCCATCCTCATGCGCCGCCGCTCTGAGGGCGACGTCATCCTGCCGGAGGGCCGGATGCTGATAGGGTAAAAAAATACAGAAAAATTTTCGCCGGAGGGTTGACAGCCCTCCGGTTTTCTGGTATCATTCAAATGAACAATAGCTCATATGAAAATATGAAAAATCATTTGATTGAACAGTGAGGAAAGGAGGCAGCCTATGGCGGAACGAAAGACCGCGCCCCGGTGCGAGTACATGCACGTTCACGAGGACATCGTGGAAAAGGTGAACCGGCTGATGCCGGAGGAGGAGCAGCTTTTCGACCTGGCGGAGCTCTTCAAGATCTTTGGAGATTCCACCCGGGTGAAGATCTTGTTCGTGCTCTTCGAGTCCGAAATGTGCGTCTGCGACATCGCCACGCTTTTGGGCATGACCCAGTCGGCCATTTCCCATCAGCTTCAGGTGCTGAAGAAGAGCAAGCTCGTCAAGTATCGGCGGGAGGGCAAAACCGTGTTTTACTCGTTATCTGACGGCCATGTCCGTACCATCCTGGGCCAGGGGATGGAGCATATCACGGAATAACTTTTTATTGGAGGTACATAACATGAAAAAGCGTTTTGAATTGGAGGATCTGGACTGCGCCAACTGCGCCTTAAAGATGGAGAACGCCATTCGGAAGATCGATGGCGTGAAGGACGTATCGGTCAGCTATATGACCCAGAAAATGACTTTGGAGGCGGACGACGACCGCTTTGACGACATCGTAAGGCAAGTGGTGAAGACCTGCAAAAAGGTGGAGCCCGACTGCGTTATCAAGCTGTAAGGAGGGCTATCTGTGACCAGAAAGCAGAAGAAGATGCTTCTGCGCATCCTCATCGGCGCAGGGCTGCTCCTTTTGGCGGTGCTGCTGGACCGCCTTCTCCTGGGGGAAATGCTGGGCGGCTGGCGGTTCCTGCTGTTTTTTCCCGCCTACTTTACCGCTGGCTGGGATGTGCTGTGGAAGGCCGTCAAAAATATTTCCCACGGCCAGGTGTTTGACGAGAATTTCCTGATGGCTTTGGCGACTGTGGGGGCCTTCTGCACCGGCTTTTTCGGCGAGGGCGAGTACCCCGAGGCTGTGTTCGTCATGCTCTTCTACCAGGTGGGCGAGCTGTTCCAGGGCTACGCCGTGGGGAAATCCCGCCGTTCCATTTCCGAGATGATGGACATCCGGCCGGACAGCGCCAATATTGAGCGGGACGGCAAGCTTTTCGTGGTGGAGCCCGATACCGTGGCGGTGGGGGATGTGATCCTCGTCAAGGCCGGGGAGCGCATCCCTCTGGACGGCGTGATCCTGGAGGGCAGCAGCAGCATGGACACCGCCGCGTTGACTGGGGAATCCCTGCCCCGCCAGGTGCAGCCCGGCGACGACGTGGTCAGCGGCTGCGTGAATCTTTCCGGGCTGTTGAAGGTGCGGGTGACAAAGCCCTTTGGGGAGTCCACCGTGGCGAAAATTCTCGAGCTGGTGGAAAATTCCAGCGCCAAGAAGGCCAAGACGGAAAACTTCATCACAAAGTTCGCCCGGTATTACACCCCTGTGGTGGTGATTGGGGCAGTGGTCCTGGCCGTGCTCCCCCCGCTGGCTTTGGGCGGCGGCTGGGCCGATTGGGTCAGCCGGGCGCTGATGTTTCTGGTCGTGTCCTGCCCCTGCGCCCTGGTGGTCTCTGTGCCGTTGAGCTTTTTCGGCGGCATCGGCGGGGCCTCCCGTTTAGGGGTGCTGGTCAAGGGCGGCAGCTATTTGGAGCTCCTCTCGAAAGCGGAGCTCGTGGTGTTCGATAAGACCGGCACCCTGACCAAAGGCGTGTTCAACGTGACAGCTATCCACCCGGACGAGTACCCGGAAAGCGGCCTGTTGGAGATCGCCGCGCTGGCGGAAAGCTATTCCGATCACCCCATTTCCCGCTCCCTGAAGGAGGCCTACGGCAAAGAGCCGGACGCCTCCCGCGTCACTGATGTGGAGGAGCTTTCCGGCCGGGGCGTCCGGGCCAAGGTGGATGGGAAAGGCGTCTGCGTTGGCAACGACAAGCTCATGGAGGAGGTGGGCGTCGGCTGGCACCCCTGCCATCATGTGGGAACCACGGTCCATGTGGCGGTAGAGGAGGACAGCGGCTGGCGTTATATCGGCCACATTGTCATTTCCGATGAGGTGAAGCCCGACGCCAAAGAGGCCATCGCCGCGTTGAAGGCCCTGGGTGTAAAAAAGACGGTGATGCTCACCGGAGACGCAAGGGCAGTGGGAGAAAGCGTTGCCGGGGATCTGGGCCTGGACGAGGCCTTTACCGAGCTTCTGCCCGCCGACAAGGTGGAGAAGGTGGAACAGCTTTTGAAAGAGCGCTCGGAGAAGGGCAGGCTGCTGTTCGTGGGTGATGGCATCAACGACGCCCCCGTCCTTTCCCGGGCGGATGTGGGTGTGGCAATGGGGGCCCTGGGCTCCGACGCGGCCATCGAGGCGGCGGACATTGTGCTGATGGACGACAAGCCCTCTAAGATCGCCGCCGCCATGAAAATATCCCGGGGCACTTTGCGCATTGTGCGGCAGAACATCGTGTTTGCCCTGGGTGTGAAGGCGCTGGTGCTGATCCTCAGCGCTCTGGGCCTTTCCACCATGTGGGAGGCCGTCTTTGCCGATGTCGGCGTGCTCATTTTAGCGGTGCTTAACGCTTCGCGGGCCCTGCGTCTGGGGAAATGACAGCCGCGTATAAAAAGCGAAAATCTAAAAAATCTGTTCGTAAATCGGGTTTCCGCATTTACGTCTTGTTGGCTGCAGGCTTTTTAGCATCTGGCTGTTCCGGCACAAGCTGTTCCAATGCTATCTGATCCATATTGGGCGGAACAGGGGGAAGGCCGTAGGCCTCCTGATAATCTTCATAGGCCCTGTTGAACTGGGGGCTGCCGCCGGTTTTCATTTCGTTTAAGTACCCGTGGGTGTCCATGACGGAATCCTTGATCTGGATGACGGTGACCGCCACGTTGGAGCAGTGGTCGGAAACGCGGGAATAGTTGGTCAGCAGGTCGGAGAGGATGAAGCCCAGCTCGATGGTGCACTTGCCCTCCTGCAGCCGCTTGATGTGCCGGTTTTTCAGCTCCATGGTCAGGCCGTCGATGACCTGCTCCAGGGGCTCCACTTTGCCGGCCAGCACGTCGTCGTCATGCTCGAAGGCGTCCACCGTCAGGTTTAAGATGTCCACGATGGCCCTTGTCATCACGATCAGCTCCTGCTGGGCCATGTCGGAGAACCGCAGGCCCTTGTCGTGAATTTCCTCCGCCACACGGAGGATGTTCACCGCGTGGTCGCCAATGCGCTCAAAGTCGCCGATCGCGTGCAGAAGCTCGGAGACCTGGTTGCTGTCCGCCTTCGTCAGGTTACGGCTGGAAAGCCGCACAAGGTAGCTGCCCAGCTTGTCCTCGTATACGTCGATCTCCTCTTCCCTCTGGGAAATTTCCTCCGCGATCTTCGCGTCAAAGCTGTCGATGATGGAAATGGCGGCCAGCATGGAATCCCTGGCGGTTTTCGCCATGTGCACCGTGCGGTTACGGCACTCGGCGATGGCAACACCGGGAGTGTTCAGCAGGCGGTCGTCCAACAGCTCCTCCTTGGTGTTCTTGTCGCGGATGGTGAGCTTTGCCAGCTTTACCAGCTGATTGGTAAAGGGCAGGAAGCAGATCGTGTTGATGATGTTGAACAGCGTATGTACCACGGCGATGCCCAGGACGCTGATGGGCTTGTCCACAAAGTCAAAGTGGAAGACGGCGTGAAGGCCGTAGAAGGCGGCGAGGCACACCACCGTGCCGATGGCCTTGAAGTAAAAGTTGACGGCGGCCACGCGCTTGGCGTTCTTGTTGGCGCCGATGCAGGAAAGCAGGGCCGTGGCGCAGGTGCCGACGCTTGCGCCGGTAATGATGGGAAACGCCATGCCGAAGGTGATGCTGCCGGTCATGGAGAGGGACTGCAAAATGCCCACTGAGGCCGCGGAGCTCTGGATGATGCCGGTAAAGACCGTGCCCAGCGCCACGCCGGCGACCGGGTTCTTGAACATGACAAGAATGTCCTGAAAAACGGGCATATCCGCCAGGGGGCTGACCGACTGGCTCATGAAGCTCATGCCGGTCATCAGCACGGAAAAGCCCAGTAAAATAGTGCCGATGTCCCGCTTTTTTCCATCCTTATGTGTCATGACCAACAGCACACCGATCAGCGCCACGATAGGGGAAAAGGACTCCGGCTTTAACAGCTTTAAAAAGAAGTTGTCGCTTTGAATGCCCGCCGCGCTCAAGATCCAGGCGGTCAGGGTGGTGCCCACGCTGGAGCCCATGATAACGCCAACGGTCTGGCTCAGCTCCATGATGCCGGAGTTGACAAGGCCCACCAGCATGACGGTCATGGCAGAGGAGGACTGAATGGCGATGGTGATGACGGCGCCCAAAGCAAGGCTTTTCAGCTTGTTGGAGGTCATGGATTTCAGCACGCGCTCCAATTTTCCGCCCACCATTTTTTCCAGCCCGGAGGACATGACGTTCATTCCGTAGAGGAAAAAGGCCAATCCTCCCAGCAGCGTGAAAAGGTTAAAGATGTCCATACCCGCGTCTCCCGATTCCGTTTTTTCGGATTCTGAATTTTTCTCTCTTTTTACTCATGCATTTATATTACCACAGGTTCCGGCGCAAGTTCAATGGATATTTGTAAAAAAAGTATTAAAGAAAAGGGAACAAAAATTGAGATGATTTTATAGTACAAAAAACCGGACAGTAAAAAAGGATGGAAAAAGGCGTCCTTCTGTGCTATCCTGTAAACAGAAATATAGCAGGAAAGGAGAGGAAAAGGGTGAATATAAACGGCAAGTTCGGCGCGATAGTGGCGGCGGCCGGCGGTTCTGTCCGCATGGGGGGCGGAGCCTCCAAGGTGCTGCGGCAGCTTGATGGAACGCCTGTGCTGCGGTATTCCCTGCTGGCAATGGAGCAGTGCGGGGAGATCGCCGAGATTGTTGTTGTTTGCCGGGAGGGGGACCGGCCCGCTGCGGAAAAGGCGGCCCGGGGCGTCACCCTGCCGGTGCGGTTCGTGATCGGCGGGAACGAGCGGCAGGAGTCTGTCCAGGCCGGGGAAGAGGCCCTTTCTCCGGAGCTGGAATACCTGCTCATCCACGATGGGGCGCGGCCCCTCGTGACCCCGGAGGTGATACGCCGGGTGTGTAAAGACGCCATGGAGTATGGGGCCGCCACGGCGGCGGTGCCGGTAAAGGACACCTGCAAGCTTGGGGGAGAATTTGTGGAGAGCACCCCGCCCAGGGAAAGGCTCTTTGCCGTACAGACGCCCCAGGCATTCCGGCGGGACATGTATCTTTACGCCCTGGACCGGGCGGAGGACGACGGCAAACGCTATACCGACGACTGTCAGCTCATTGAGGCGGCGGGAGGCCGGGTACGGCTCACCCCCGGCGACAGCAGGAACATCAAGCTGACAACCCCGGAGGACATGCTGGCGGCAGAGGCCTTTTTGGGTCAGAGAAGGGAGGACAGGCGGATGCGTGTGGGATACGGATATGACGTGCACAGGCTGGTGGAGGGCAGGAAGCTGATCTTAGCCGGAGTGGACATCCCCTTTGAGCGGGGGCTTCTGGGCCACTCTGACGCCGATGTGCTCACCCACGCCGCGGCGGACGCCCTGCTTGGAGCGGCGGCCCTGGGAGATATCGGCCGCCTGTTCCCGGACAGCGACCCCAGGTACGCGGGGGCGGACAGCCTGAAGCTCCTTGGGGAGGTCTGCCGGGTATTGAAAGAAAACGGGTATGCCATTGGAAACCTGGACTGCACCCTCATTGCCCAGCGGCCCAAAATTGCCCCGTATATTCAGAGGATGCGGGAAAATCTGGCCAATGCCTGTGGGGTGGACGTAGAGCAGATCAGCGTAAAGGCCACCACGGAGGAGGGCCTGGGCTTTACCGGCTCGGAGGAGGGCATGGCGGCTTCCGCCGTGGCGCTGGTGGAAAAGCGCTGACGGGACCTGTCCGCACAGGTGAAACGCCTCACGCATAAACTGCAAGTAGCGGGATAATACTCCCGCCTGTATTTCAGTTTATTATGAGGTGATTTCAATGGGCAAGCCCCTTATTTTGGTGAGCTCCGTCACCTATGCCATGAGGGCCAGGGAGCTCTTGCTCCAGTCGGGGATCAGGGGATATGTGGAGCGCATCCCCAAAACGGCGGAGACCGGCTGCGGTTATGGCGTGTATGTGCCCGAAGGCGCCGACGCGGCGGAAAGGATCCTGCGGGATAACGGCATCCGTGTGCTGGGCAGGATGGAACAGGAGGATGGCGGATGATCTATTTGGACAATGCCGCCACCACCTATCCCAAACCGTCTCAGGTGCGGGCGGCGGTCGAGCGGGCCATGCGGGAATACGGCGCGAACCCGGGCCGCAGCGGCTATGAAATGAGCGTGCGCACCACCCGGGCGGTGTATGAGGCCCGCAGGTGCGCGGCGGAGCTTTTCGGCGCGCGGGGCCCGGAGTGCGTGGTGTTCCAGCCAAGCTGCACCCAAGCCCTCAATCAGGTGATGAAGGGTCTGCTGCAAAACGGCGATCACGTAGTGGTATCCGATCTGGAGCACAACGCCGTCATGCGGCCCCTGCACAGCCTTGCTGACAAGGGCATTACCTTTACAGTCGCTTCCGTCACCCCGGCGGACAGCGTTGCCACCATGGAGGCCTTCCGCCAGGCAATGCGGCCCAACACAAAGCTGGTGGTCTGCACCCAGGCCTCCAACGTGTTCGGCGTGCGGGTGCCGGTGGAGCGCATCGCCGCCCTGTGCCACCAGTACGGGGCGAAGCTCTGCGTGGACAGCGCCCAAAGCGCCGGCCTGGTGCCCATCGACCTGGAGGCAGGCGGCATCGACTACCTTTGCTGCGCGGGGCACAAGGGCCTGTACGGTCCCATGGGCACCGGCATGCTGATCCTCCGTGACCCGGCGGACCGGCTGAAGACCCTGGTGGAGGGCGGTACGGGCACCCAGTCCCGCAGCATGCTCCAGCCGGACGACCCGCCGGAGCGCTACGAAAGCGGCACCCTGAACGTGCCTGGCATTTTGGGCCTGCGGGCCGGGATGGAATTTGTGAAGCGCCGTGGGCCGGAACGGCTTTGGAGGGAAGAGCTGGAAAAGACAGCCCTGCTTTACGACCGGCTCTCCAAAATGCCATGGGTCAAGCTGTATGTCCCCCGGCCGGAGCTGCCCTGGCTTCTGCCGGTGCTGTCCTTTACCGTGGAGGGCATGGAAAGCGAGGAGGTGGGCCGGCATCTCGGCAGGGCCGGCATCGGCGTACGGTGCGGCCTGCACTGCGCCCCGCTGGCCCACGAAAAGTTCGGCACCCTGGAGACCGGCACCGTGCGGGCGGCGCCCTCGGCCTTTACCCGCCGGGAGGAGATAGAGGCCCTGGCCGCTCAGGTGCGGGCGCTGGGGAAAAGGAAAAGGTAAAATCTTTCGGGAAAAGGGAAAAATTCCTTTTCTTTACGCTTGGGTTGTGCTATACTGGACGCTGGAGTAGAGTTGTAATCTATCGCCGGCGTCCAAACTTTTTCGGCGGCGGTATGAAACGGAGGGATCACAGCAGTGGACGCAGTGATAAGCTATCTGACACGGACGGCCAACGTCATCTGGAACGTGGCCAGGCAGTTCACCCTGAAAGACGCGGTGGACGTGCTGATCGTGACTTTCCTGCTGTACGGCATCATCAAGCTGATCCGGGAGACCAGGGCGGGACAGCTGGTCAAGGGCATCATCCTGTTGGTGGTGCTGCTGATTTTGTCGTCCTGGATGGATCTTCTCATGCTCAACACGTTCCTGCGGTACTTTTTCCAGTCGGCCTTCATCGTGGTCACCATTCTGTTCCAGCCGGAGATCCGCAAGGCGCTGGAACAGGTGGGACACAATAAGATCGGCCAGTCGCTGGTAAGCGCCGTGGGCGTCAAGGAAAAGGACGCGGGCAGGAGCGAGACCCGCCGCGCCATCGAGGGCGTGGTGGAGGCCACGGCCCTTTTGCAGCAGATGCGCATGGGCGCGCTGATCGTCTTTGAGCGCCACACAAAGCTGGGGGAGATCACAGCCACGGGCACCGTGGTAGAGGCTGACCCCTCCGCCCAGCTGATCGCCAATATTTTCTTCAACAAGGCCCCTCTGCACGACGGCGCCATGATCATCCGGAACGGCCGGGTGTACGCCGCCGGGTGCATCCTGCCCCTGACCTCCAACGAAAGCGTCAGCGCGGAGCTGGGCACCCGCCACCGGGCCGCCCTGGGCATGAGCGAGAACTCCGACGCGGTGGTGGTGGTGGTCTCCGAGGAGACCGCCCAGATCTCTATCGCCATGGATGGAAAGCTGACCCGGGACTATAACCGCCACAGCCTGTCCGAGTTTTTGACCAAGACGCTCATCGGCGTGCCGGAAAAGAAGCAGGGCGGCCGGGGCCTTTTGGACAAGCTCGGTCTTGGAAGGAAGGAGGAATAAGGCATGTCTGACAACAACAGGGAACCCCAACAGAAACGGAAAAGGCTAAGTCTTGGCGGCCTGTTTTACCACAACACCTTTGTGCTGGCGTTTTCCTTCTGCGCGGCCATTATCATCTGGTTTGTGATGATGGCGGGCAGCGATACCAACCGCACCGTCATCCTGTATGACGTGCCCATTGAGGTGAGCCTGTCCGAGGCTGCCACTACCGACGGCATCCGGGTGTTCAACCAGTCCTACGCTACCGCCGATCTGGAGATCGCGGGCAGCAGCATCATCACAAACAAGCTGACCGCAGATGATTTCAGCGTCACCGCTTTGCTGAGCCCCACCTCCACCAAGCTGACGGGAAACACCCTGCAAAAGGATTCCCTGCAGGTGCGGGCGGCGAAGACGAGCACCCTTTCCGACTATACCATCGTCTCCATCAACCCGGAGGAGATCACTGTGGAATATGACCGCTATAAGGAGGCCACCTTCAAATTGGAGACCGATTTGAAGTACAGTGCGGACACCGGCTTTTATCCCGGCACGCCGGCCCTTTCGGCGGAGCAGGTCATTGTGTCCGGGGCGGAGTCCTCGGTCAACAAGGTCAGCCGGGCCGTGGTGAGCTACTCCTTTGATGACCCCCTGCGGGCGGATACCTCGGTCTCCTGCCCGGTGCGGCTGTTTGACCAGAACAACCAGGAGATCACCGATCTGACGGGCTTATACATTTCGCTGGATGTGGAAACCGTGGAGGTGAACATCCCCGTGCTGGCCCGCAAGACCGTGACGGTAAAGGCTTCTACTCTGCATCAGCCCAAGGGCTTCTCCGATTCCCGCATTACCGTGGAGCCCGCCCAGATCGACATCGCCGGTACGGAAGAGGCTCTGGCGGCCATCAATGAGATCACCCTGGATACGCCTATCGATTTTGCGGAGCTGGATGTGAGCGACAATAAATCCATCACGATGGACATTCCCCTGCCGTCGGGTGTGAAAGACATCAGCGCCACAGGAGAGAACACTGTCAGCCAGGCCACGGTCTCCGTTAATCTGAACGGCTACCAGAAGGCCTCGGTCTCGGTGCCTTCCGCCAACTTCCAGCTTTCCAACCAGCCGGCCGGCAAGGAGGTCACCTTCAACACCAAGACGCTGGACGTGGCGGTCATCGGATCCACCGCCCAGACGGCCAAGCTGACGGGAGATGCCCTCTCCGTTCAGATCGATCTGGCCAACTTTGCCAATCTCACCGGCGTGGTGGACGTGCCCGTGACCATTTCCATTACGGGCAGCGGTTCCGACTCCTGCTGGGTTTTCGGCAAGTACACCGTATCGCTGCTGATCGAGGATGCGGACTCAGAGAACACCATGGGCCGCACGGCTGTCCAGTCGGACGAGTCCTCTGAGGCCCTGGCGGCCCAGCCCCAGGAATAGCGGCGGGAGGGCAGTATGGACGTGCGCGTGGGAGATATCCTGCAAATGAAGAAGGCCCACCCCTGCGGGGGGAAGGAATTTCTGGTGCTGCGCTCCGGCATGGATTTTAAGATCAAGTGCCGCAAATGCGGCCACGAGATCATGCTGCCGCGTTTAAAGTGCGAAAAGAACATCAAGAAGATCATACACCCGGAGGAGTAGCGGCCGCATTTGCGATAGGGGCCCCAAAAAATCGAGGATTTTTTGGGGAGAGGAGGAGCAGCGGAGCAGGTGACACGGTGCGTTTCTGCAAAGAAAAGCACAGTGAACAAGCGAAGCTTGCTCCGACGAGCGGCCATGAGATCATGCTGCCGCGTTTAAAGTGCGAAAAGAACATCAAGAAGATCATACACCCGGAGGAGTAGCGGCCGCATTTGCGATAGGGGCGAAAAGGAAGGAACGTCAGACGTGTTTGAAAACCTGCAAGTATTTGAAAACCGATTGGAGGAGCTGGACAGAAAGCTCTACGACCCCGCCACAGCCGCCGACAGGGAGCTGTACTCTGCCCTGATGAAGGAGCGCAGCGACCTTGCCCCCGTGGTGGAGGCCTACCGGGAGTACCGCCGCTGCGAGGGGGCACTGCTGGGGGCGAAGGAGCTTTTGGAGGAGTCCGGTGACCGGGAACTGCGGGAAATGGCCCAGCAGGAGATCAGGGAGGGAGAGGAAGCCCTCAGTGAGCTGGAGGCCCGGATCAAGCTGCTGCTTTTGCCCAAGGATCCCAACGACGAAAAGAACGTGGTGATGGAGATCCGGGGCGGCACCGGCGGCGAGGAGGCCGCGCTGTTCGCCTACGACCTGTACCGCATGTACACCGCCTATGCGGAAAAGCGGGGCTGGAAAACGGAGATCGTCAACCTGAACGAAACGGAGCTGGGCGGCTTTAAGGAGGTCAGCTTCCTCATCGATGGGGAAGGGGCCTGGTCCCGGCTGAAATATGAAAGCGGGGCCCACCGGGTCCAGCGGGTGCCGGAAACGGAGACCCAGGGCCGCATCCACACCTCCGCCGCCACTGTGGCCGTTCTGCCCGAGGCGGAGGAAGTGGAGGTGGAGATCGACCCGAAGGATCTGCAGATCGACACCTTCCGTTCCAGCGGGGCGGGGGGTCAGCACATCAACAAGACCTCGTCGGCTATCCGCATCACTCACATCCCAACGGGCATGGTGGTGGAATGTCAGGACGAGCGCAGCCAGTATAAAAACAAGGACAAGGCGATGAAGGTCCTGCGGGCGCGGCTGCTC
>CAZYLJ010000013.1:0-18303 GCA_964648555.1 uncultured Acutalibacter sp. | reverse complement strand
AGACATTTGACCTCAGGGGCCAAATGTTCAAGGAGGAGCCGCTTTGCGGCTCAAGCATGATATAATAAACGATAGACTATGAATTAAGGCGGTGCGAAAAAGCCGCCGGGAAGAGGGATCGAATTGAAGCTGAAAAAACTGTTCACGTTGATCTTGTCCTTGGCGCTGGCCCTGGCCGTATTTGGATTGCCCGCCGAGGCAGAGGAATGGGACGGCGGGGACTTTACCCTGACTGTGCCGGAGGAGTTCGTTTACATCATGACGCCCTATACGGCGGAAAACGACCCTGTTTGGGCGCTGGCCAAGATTGTAAGCGCCACGGAAACCATACAGGAGTATCAGGACGACGGCGTGTTGGCGGACTTCCGCACAGAGGACGGGTTTTCCGTCAAGCTGCGGCAGAAGTCAAACGATACCACCGAGAGTATTTATACCCTGCGGGATATGGACGAGGCTGAGCTGACGGAGTTCGTGGCCAGCATGGTGCAGTCCCAGACTGAAGACCTGACGGTGGAAAACGAGATCTTTTCCGTAGAAGACCAGCCCTTTTACCAGATCACCATCGAGGGGGTCGTCAACGAGGAAGAGGTGCACGAAGTCATGCAGGGCACCTTTATCAACGGCTATAACCTCTGGGTGGACACCTATTCTGTCACGGAATTTACGGAGGAGCAGCTCGCCCTGGTGGACGCCCTTACCAGTTCCATGCGCTTTGTCAACGTGCTGCCCCGGCCGGAGACGGAGCCCGTGGACGCGGCACTGCTCCTCCTGCTGCTGGCGGTTCTGGTAATTATCATCGTGGCGCCCCTTGTCTATCTGCCCCTGCAGAAACGTTGGGACAAAAAGGAAAAGGCCAAAATGGCGGACAGGCTCTCCCAGTATCGGAAGGAGCATCCCGGCGACGCCCTGTCCGGCGTACCACTGTTCGTCAACGAGACCGACTGCACCCGTGAGGCCATCCGGGCTTTCAGCCTGTATCACGTTTACGGAAAAGGGCTGCCCTCTCTGCTGGTGGGGGCGATCATGTGCGCGGCGGTGCTCATCGCGACGCTGGTGTTCGATATGACCTGGTGGCTTAAGATCATCGCCGCGGTCGTGGCGGTCTATTTCGCCTACAAAACCATCAGCGCCCCCAGAAATTTCCAAAAGGTGCAGGAGAAAGTCTATGGCCGGGGTACCTCCCAGACGGCCCGGTACACCTTCTATGAGGACGGCTTCCGGGTAGCGGGGGTGCAATCCGCCAGTACCTTCCCCTATTTCCAGATCAGCACCGTGCGCAGACGGGGCCAGTACCTGTATCTCTACTACGGCCCGGACAACGCCTATATGGTAGATCGGTATGGCTTCTCCCTGGGGGAATTCGAGGAATTTGAAAAGTTCATCCAGCAGAAGGTGAAAGAAAAGGATTAAGGGAAAGGGGTGTCATTTTATGGCACAGCCTGTTGGCATTATCGGCGCGATGGATGTGGAGATCGAGACCGTTTTGGACAGCATGGAAACGATAGAGGCCCAGGAGCATGGAGCCATGCGATTTTATACGGGCACCCTTTCCGGGGTAGAAGTGGTGGTGGCCAGGTGCCACGCGGGAAAGGTCAACTCCGCCCTGTGCGCCCAGGTGATGATCGACTTTTTCCGCCCAAGGCTGGTGATAAACATCGGCGTGGCAGGGGGCGTCGGCCCCAACGTACATATTGGCGACGCGGTCATTGCCAGCGCCTGCGTGCAGTATGATTATGACATCACTGCCGTGGGGGAGCCCCTGGCATGTATCGAGCTGCCCAACGGCGAGGGAAGCGAATTCTGCAAGGAGTTTCCCTGCGACGAGGCCATCTCGCAAAAGCTGGCAAGCGAAGCAAAGAAGCTTTACGAGGGCACGGTGCATATGGGCGTTGTAGCCACCGGGGATAAATTTGTGGGAGACCCCCAATTTGGGAGCTGGCTCCACGCCACCTTTGGCGCCCTGGCCTGCGAGATGGAGGGCTGCTCCATTTTACAGGCCTGCCGCTTGAACCGGGTGCCCTGCGCGGTGCTGCGCAGTATTTCCGACAATGCCAACGACGACGCGAAAACAGATTTTCCAACCTTTGCCAGGAACTCCGCCCATAAGGCACAGCGGCTCCTTTCGGCGGTGATCCCCCTGTTGTGAGAAAGGAGCGCCTATGAAGTACTATCACGCTTCGCCCACGCCCGGCATCACCGTGCTGGAGCCCCGGGTCTCCAACCACGGAAAGCCCCTGGTGTATGTCTCCGACAAACGGGAAAACGTGTTGGTTTACCTTTCCAATGCGGTGGAGAAATTCTGCCGGGAGAAGGGAATCGACGCGGAGGGCTCCTATCAGAAGTGGGGCTCCTACGGCTTTGACCGGGAGGGCCTTCTCTGCCTGGAGGAATATTGGCCCAACGCCACGGAGGAAACATACGCGGGCGCTTCCGGCTGCATCTACACAGTAGAATGTGATGAGGGGCTGGCGCCCCTTCCCGACGTTCCCCACGCCTATGTGGCGGAGATCCCCTTGCGGGTCTCCGGCTGCGAGATGGTGCCCGACGCCTTGGAGGCGCTGCAAAAAGCCCAGCGGGAGGGGAAGCTCACCCTGCGAAGCTATGAGGAAAACAGCCGGGCCATGCTGGATTGGATCAGGAAAAGCACCCGGCAGGAGTACGAGGACGAAAACAGCCCTGGCTATTATCGGGAATTTTTACTTGCCAAGTTTCCCTATTTGGCTGAGAAATAGAAAGCCTTGCGCCAATATTCGAAGTACCGTAGCTTCGCAATGGCAAAAAGCTTGCCGAAGATCGATTGCTTCGGCAGACAGCAAAAGGCCTGCTGAGAGGCAACTCAGCAGGCCTTTTTTATCGGGTCATAAGTATCTCAAAACAGCGATGACCTTGCCCAGAATAAACACCCGGTCGGCGTAGATGGGCTCGAAATCCGGGTTTTCCGGCTGGAGGCGCACACGGCCGTCTTCCAGGAAGAAGCGCTTCACCGTGGCCTCGTCGTCGATCATTGCCACCACGATGTCTCCGTTCTCGGCAGCGGGGGTCTGCTCGGCCACCACATAGTCGCCGTCTAAGATGCCGGCGTTCTTCATGCTGAGCCCGCTGACATGCAGCGCGAAAAGCTCTTTCCCTTCCTTTTGGGGGAAGGGCAGGTAGCCCTCGATGTCCTCGACGGCCAGAATGGGCTGGCCCGCTGTGACCTTGCCCAAAATGGGAACCTGCACCGCGGCGGTCGCGCCCTCAATATGGATGGAGCGGTTCAATCCCGCTTCCCGGCTGATATAGCCAAGTCTCTCCAGCGTCTTCAGGTGGGCATGCACCGTGGAGGTGGAGTGCAGCCCTGTTGCGGCGCAGATCTCCCGCACGGTAGGGGGCACTCCCCTGGGCGCCTCCTTTACAAGGAAATCGTAGACCTTTTGCTGGCTTTTTGTCAGGCGTTCCATGAAATCACCACTCAGACTTTGATTTTGAAAGCATTCTATGAACTTATTGTAACATATAATTACCAGAAAAGTAAACATTTGTTTGCAGCTTTTCCAAAAATTTTTTTCAAACGGAGAGGAAAGCGCGGTTGCGATTCTTCAAAAATTCATAAATACGGAAGAAATTCTTTCAAATTTATTCACAGCGCCGTAACAACTTCCCGGAGATTTGGGATATAATATAGGCGTAGTCGAAAGAAAAGGACCGCACCTTTCTTGAGATACATGTTCTACCCTCCTCAATAATACCCCTCAAGCAAAAGGAAAGGACCGGTGTGAGCCGGTCTTTTTCCTTTTTGCATATTTTCCGTTTTTCCGGCCCACAATACAGGCAGAACGGGCCGCGGTCCATTTTGCGGTGAAAGCTCCCCCGAAGCGGACACGTCCACAAAGCGCCCTGTATTTTATCCGAAAGGAATGAGCCCAGATGAACGGAAAAAGATTTTCAGAAAACAAGGCACGGAAAAACGGCTTTTACCTGGCGTTGGCGGTGTGCCTGGTGGCGGTGGGCATCGCCGCGTGGAGCACCTATGACGCGGTAAAGACCTACAACCGCGCCGTTTCTTCCACGTCCAGCGTGGCGTCCAGGACGGAACCATCTTCCACGCCCAGGCCGGTCTCCACACCCAAGGCGGCGTCCGTACAACCCACCGCCACCCCGAAGGCTGCCGAGACGCCCAAGGCGGCGTCCGCCACGGTCTCCACCGCCACTCCCGCGCCCACAGAGGAGCCGGAAGCCCAGGTGCCGGTCAACGCGCCCCTGTATGAGCGCAGCAGCCAGATGATCTTCCCCTTTGAGGAGGAAGAGATATTGAAAGCCTACAGCGCCGGCGCGCCGGTGTACTCCGACACCATGCGGGACTGGCGGGTGCACACCGGAACCGACTTTCAGACAGAGGCCAACGCTGAGGTGCGTGCCTGCGCCAACGGTCAGGTGAAGCAGACTTACTCTGACAGCATGATGGGCAATATCATCCTCATCGAGCACGGGGACTACGAGTTCTCCTACTGCGGCGTGGGGGAGGATTTCCAGGTGAAGGAGGGGGATATCGTCACTAAAGGCCAGGTCATCGGCCGGGTGACGGCTGTGCCCAGCGAGGCCGCGGAGGAGCCCCATCTTCATCTGGAGGTTCGCAGGGACGGCGTCTATCTTGACCCGGAAAGCGTCATCAAGGGCCAGGAATAAGCAAAAGAAAACAGCAGGTGGAAGGAACCGTCGATGTCGCCTGCCACGATACCCTCCGCGCAGGAGACCGGCGCCTGTCCGGCTGGGCAAAATTCCTGCTCCTCTGGATTCGGCGTTATAATCGCAGGCAGCTGCCCAGCAGAAAAAAGGCAAAAGAGCGGCCAGAAAGCCCCTTTCGTGCGGGACAAAAAGGCTTAGTACAGGTCTAAAACGTAGCAGGGCTTGCGGTAGAATACCTGCGCCAAAGGCGCATCTGGATTCGCGACCGTAATGCTGGGGGTAAAGGCTATGGAAGAGGTATCACGAGCGCCGCCAAGTAAGACGGACAAATCGCCCACATCCATGCAGATGTCCGGCTGTGTGCTTACACGTTCCACACGGTTTTCTGTGCCGGGGGCAAAGCGCAGGGAGAAGGTATCGCTGTTTTCCGGCAAAATGCCGTCTTTGACACGCAGAACCAACCGGCCCTCTCCCTGACAGCGGCACAGCTTTAACAGCATTTCCACGTTTACCGCCCGTGCCATGCCGTTCAGGATGGGCTTGTATTCCATGTCGGACAGCTCTGGCAGCAGGGCTGTCAAATCAATATGGCTGGGTATGGAAAAAACAATGCTTTCAAAATTGGCAATAAAAGAGGTATAGACAAAATTCAGCAAGCCGATCAGCGCGGTGGCGTCTGTAAAGAGAAAAGCATTGCACAAGCCGAAATTGGGGTAACAGGCCAGAGTATCGCCCACCCTGCTGCAAACCATGAAACCGCCGGACTTGCCATCACCGCTTTCCCACAGGAAGATCCAGCGCCGGTCGGCAAGGGGCTTGCCATTTTCCAACGCCTTGTCAAAGACATCCCGCAAGCAGGAAAAGTTGAGGCTGCCATACATGCGGTTGTAAATGTCCAGTAAGGGGGACAGGTCATCTTCACAAAACAGCTGGCGTACTGTGCCGCCTACATTGGGCAGGCGTTTCAGGTCGGCAAGATTCACCTTCCAGCGAAAGCCCTGTGCAGCCGGGGCAAACCCAAACTGACGGTAATACGCCGTGCTGAAGGGATAGAGATGAGACAGCGCATAGCCGTTTTGATACATTTCCCGCAGGGCAAGCTCCATGCAGGCACGGATAGCCCCACCCCGCCGATTGGCCGGAAGCGTAGCCACGCCGCCAACGCCGCCCATTTTCACGGTGTGGCCGTCGAAGCGGGAAATTTTATTATTGATGATAATAGAGCCTACCAGCGGGCCGCCCTCAGTGAGGGACGCGCCGTACAGGTCTTCTTTTGGGTCGGCCTTGTCCGTCTTTGCCTTTTCCAGCTCTTTCTCCTGTTCAAATTCGCCCTCAAAGGCCACGGCCATGGCCCGGCGGGCTTCCCAAAATTCACCGGGCTGTAATTTTCTTGCAAACATACGCTTTCCCCTTATACTTTAAGATTTCGTTCACGCAATGAGATCCGACCAGGCTTTTATGTTTTAGACGTTAAATCGGAACAGCACGATGTCGCCGTCCTGCATGACGTATTCTTTTCCTTCCGAGCGCACCAGGCCCTTTTCCCTGGCGGCGGCCATGCTGCCGCACTTCATCAGCTCGTCAAAGCTGATGACCTCCGCCCGGATGAAGCCCCGTTCAAAGTCGGTGTGTATCTTCCCGGCGGCCTGGGGGGCCCGGGTGCCCTTTTTGATGGTCCAGGCGCGAACCTCCGGCTTGCCGGCGGTGAGGAAGGACATGAGTCCCAAAAGGTCATAGCAGGCGGAGATGAGCCGGTCGAGGCCTGATTCATTTAAGCCCATATCGGCCAGGAACAGCTTTTTCTCTTCCGGCTCAAGAGAGGAAATTTCCGCCTCGATCTCCGCGCAGATTGGCAGCACGGCGGCTCGCTCCTTCTCGGCGTATTCCTGTACGACCTTCAGGAAGCCGTTGTCTTCTATGCCGTTTTTGAAGTCCTCCTCGCTCATGTTGGCGGCAAAGATGATGGGCTTGTTGGTCAGCAGGGAGACAGAGGCAAGAAGCTCCGCCTCGTCCTCGGCACATTCCACACTGCGGGCGGATTGACCGACCTCCAGCGCGGACCGAACTTTCTCGAAAAAGTCCAGCTCCGTCTGGTATTTCTTGTCGGCCTTGAGCAGCTTTTTCGTCTTGTCGATACGCCGATCCAGCACCTCAAGGTCGGAGAGGATCAGCTCCAGGTCGATGGTCTCAATGTCCCGGCCTGGGTCGATAGAGCCTTCCACATGGATGATGTCGTCGTTTTCAAAGCATCTTACCACATGGACGATGGCGTCCACCTCCCGGATATTGGACAGGAACTTGTTGCCCAGGCCCTCGCCCTTGGAGGCGCCCTTCACAAGCCCGGCGATGTCCACAAACTCAATGGTGGCGGGGGTGTACTTTTCCGGCTCGTACAGCTCGGCCAGCTTGTCCAGCCGCTTGTCCGGTACGGCCACCACACCCACGTTGGGCTCGATGGTGCAGAACGGGTAGTTGGCCGACTGGGCCCCCGCATTGGTGATTGCGTTAAAGAGCGTGCTCTTGCCCACGTTGGGCAGGCCCACAATTCCTAATTTCATTTTTCTTCATCCTTTATGCTTCTTTAAATGATAGGTTCCTCACTGACGGTATGCAAATTCCCTGTCCAGCCAGTCTATTGCCAGGGGGAGCCACTTGGCGTTGTAGCTGCTGGGGGCGCCCACCTCTTCAGTGCAGACGGACATGCCGTGGCCGCCCTTGGGGAAGATGTGCGCCTCAAAGGGCACCTTGTGCTGACTGAGGGCCATGGCCAGATTTAAGCTGTTTTCCACGGGCACGCAGTCATCCTCGGCGGTGTGCCACAAAAAGGCCGGGCAGGTCTTTTCGTTGACGTGCTGCTCCAGAGAGAACCAGCGGTAGCCTGGGTCGCCGGGCTTCTGCCCGCTAACCGTCTCAATGGAACCCACATGGGCGAACTCGTCCGCTGTGATGACGGGGTAGCCCAGGATCATGGCGTTGGGACGGTTCTTGCCGCCGTGGTTATCGTAGGTCTTCAAGAACTCCGGGTCGTCCCACAAAATGCCCAGTGAGGCGGCCAGGTGACCACCGGCGGAAAACCCGCACACGGCGATTTTTTCCGAATCCACGCGCCACTCCGGGCGCTCCCGCAGGGCCCGCACCGTTTCAGAAAGCTCCCGAAGGGGCTGGAAGCCCTCGGCCCGCTTTTCCACAGAATAGGTGAGGACGAACACATTGTAGCCCCGGGCAAAAAAGGGCAGTGCCACCGGCTCGGCCTCCCGCTGGGAAACCATGACGTAGCCCCCGCCGGGGATCACCACCACCGCCGGAAAGCTTTCCCGGTGAGTGGGCATTTCTGTAATGATGCCGTGCAGATATCCCACCACCTGGGCGTCAGAAGTCTGTATTGGCCGGAATGTTACCGTTTCCATATAATCCTCCTCTCTGCCCTCTCTGTTACAGGTTCAGCGAGTCGTAGGTCTCGCCGTTTAGGTCTTTCCAAAGGAAAACGCCGTTTTCCAGCGTCATGTAGCCTTTTCTGGTGCCGTCCTTGGGCAGGGCCGCCGAGCCCGGGTTCAGGTAGCGAATGTCCTCCTGGGTTTCGTTGGCGGGCACATGGGTGTGGCCGTGCAGCAAAATGTCGCCGGGACGCAGGGCGGGCGGGTTATCTAAATTATAAAGGTGCCCGTGGGTGGCAAACACCATCCGGCCGGCGGCCTCTAACAGGCAGTAGTCCGCCAGAATGGGGAACTCCAGCACCATCTGGTCCACCTCGGCATCGCAGTTTCCCCGGACGCAGAAAAGCTTTTCCCTGGCCATATTGAGCATTTGGGTGACTGCTTTGGGGTCGTAGCCCTGGGGCAGGTCGTTGCGGGGGCCGTGGTAGAGCAGATCCCCCAAGAGCAGCAGGCGGTCGGCGCCCTCCCGTTCAAACGCTTCCAGCAGTGCGCGGCAGCAATCGGCCGAGCCGTGAATATCCGATGCGATGAGCCATTTCATCTTTATGACCACTTTCCTTTCCAAATAAAAATACAGCAAATTCATTTTACACGTTTTGACGGAAAATGTATAGCACTAATTTTTTTGCGGGCCGCTTTTTATACGTTTTGTAAATAACAGGAAGACTTTTTTGCTGTCTTCACAAAAACAGGACCCATTTTTTTGGTAAGAATACGACAAAAACAAGAAAAAAACTGTATTGTATCTCCGAAAGGATTATGATATACTTAGTATGGTCTATAGTCAGTGCTTTGCGAAAAGATTTGAAAAGTTCTTCAAGGAGAGTGAGTACTATGAAAAAGGCAAAAATTTCCAAGCTGCTGGGGGTCCTTCTGGTAGCCGCGCTGCTGGTATCCTGCCTGCCGCTGGCGGGCATGACCGCTTCCGCGGCCAAGTCGGAAGGGGCTTATTTCCTATCCGGAAACCCGCCGTTCATCTATGTTGTGACCGGCGTGCGCCCTGCGGCCAGCGACAACACCGTAAAGCTGTATCAGAATATCGATATGCAGTCTTATGCGGAGTACACCGGGGACTATGTGATTCCGGCCCGCGTTTACGATGCTGAAGATATGCGGTATTACAGCGTTACAGAGCTCGGCGGCGCTGTGGGAGAGACCATTCCAGGCGCTTTGCAGAACGTCCCTCTGAGCAGCATCGAGCTGCCCACTACCCTGACCACCATTGGCAGCAAGGCCTTTGCAAGCTGCATGTACCTGACGGGAATGACCTTCCCCACCTCCGTGCGCAGCGTGTCCTCTGACGCCTTTATCGGCGTTTCCCTGCAGGAGCTGAAGCTGGTCGTCTGCGAGGCTGCCTCCCTGTCTGAGGATTCCGCCTATACCCTGACCGGACGGGGGAATTACGTGATGCTGCCCCATTCCATTACGTCCCTGGAGGTCACGGCCCCGCTGACCATCACCGGGCAGCTGACCGTTCCCGGCGAGACCACCATGGACAACACTGGCATTACCATCCAGCCCGGCGCTTCCCTCACCCTGGAGGGAGAGCTTTCCGGCACCGGTGTGGTAGAGGTCCGCAGCTCCGCCTTCTTCACTCTGTACAGCGCCTGCCCCAATTACACCGGCACCATCCGCCTGACCGACTCCTCTGCCAGGTTCTTTAACCGCAGCTCTCAGCCCATCACGGTGCAGAACGCTTCCGGAAGGGCCATCAGCGTGCAGCCGGGCGAATCTCTGCTGGGCAGCCAGGAGGAAAACACCAACGCCTCCTCCATTCCGGAATCCTTAAAGCCCAAGATCTCCACCAACTACGGCGGCACCGTCACCGTGCAGGACAACGGCAAGGTGGTCGTCATCTCCCCCTATAACGGCTATCATGTGGAAAAGGTCGTCATCAATGGCATAGCCATGGGCACCGTGACCCGGTATGAGTTCCAGACCGCCGGACAGCAGAACACTGTAGCCGTCACCTTTGCTCAGGGCGGAAGCCAGGCCGGTGTGCCTGTGGCCCCCACTTTCGTGGATATACCTACTGAGGCCAGTTACGCAGAGGCCGTGGCCTTCCTTTACAATAACGGCATTTTCCGGGGCGTCAGCCAGAATCAGTTTGCCCCCAATGTCAAGACCACCCGTGCCATGTATGTGTCCCTCTTAAAGCGCATGGAGATCTATGGCAGCGACTTCCAGCTTTCCTGCGATGAGCTGACCTATCCCTCCGATGTGTCCGAGGAGTCCTGGTATGGCGAGTCCGCGGCATGGGCCATTGCCACCGGGCTGGATGACGGCGAAGGGCTCTTCCAGCCCAATCGGCTCATTTCCCGTGAGGAGGTCGCTGTCTACCTGTACCGCTTCACCCGCAGGCGCGGCTATGCGGCTTATGTGGATTCCGGCCGGCAGTACGCTTACACCGACTCCGCCCTCCTGTACGGGGAATCCCGTCAGGCCATGGTGTGGGCCGTCAACAGCGGCTTCCTGACCTCCAGCGGCGGCAAGCTGAACCCCGCAGGCACTGTTACCCGCGCCGAGGTTGCCGTCAGCCTGGCAAAGTACCTGCGCGCTTTCTGACAATTTCACGAGCAGGGTGCGGTGAGTGTTCAGCTTTATGACAAAATAATGGCCAGGGTCTCAACACCCTGGCCATTTTTGTGCAGTTCTCACAATAGGTTTTCCAATAACTTTATGATATCTCACAAAAGAAATGAAGAAAAAAGGATGTTATAATAAATAAGTAACGGTAAATGCGGTTGGCGCATTATAACAAAAAAAGTGGGAGGAAAGAGTTATGGCAGGCAAATTATCCGGGCTGTTCGCCGCCCAGGATATGACCGTGGGCAGCCCAGCGAAAAACCTGATTCGGTTTTCTGTGCCCCTGCTCATTGGCAACCTGGCGCAGCAGCTGTACAGCACGGTGGATTCCATCGTGGTGGGCAATTACGTGGGAGACGGCGCCCTGGCCGCTATCGGCGCCAGCGGCCCCATTCTGAACCTGCTGCTGGTGCTGTTCATGGGTGTCTCCGTGGGCGCCAGCGTCATGGCTTCCCAATACTTCGGGGCCAGAAACAAGGAGCTGCTCTCCGAAACGGTGGGCACCACCATGACCGTCACCTTTTTGACGGCGCTGATGATCATGATCGTGGGCCCGCTGGTCACCCGGCCCGTCATGGAGCTTTTGGGCACGCCGGAGGACATTTTGGACATGTCCTGTACATACATGGTCATCCTGTGCCTGGGCTTTTTGGGCAGCGCCTATTACAATATCATTTCCGGCGTGCTGCGGGGCCTGGGGGATTCCATCATGCCCCTGGTGTTCCTGCTGGTGGCCTGCGGGCTGAACATTGCCCTGGATATCTGGTTCGTGGCCGGGTTCCAGTGGGGCGTGGCCGGTGTGGCCTGGGCCACCATCATTTCCCAGATTATTTCCGGCACACTGTGTATTGTGCGCCTGCTGAATATGAAGGATATCTTCCATCTGAAGCCCAGAATGCTGTGGCCGAAGAAGTCACTGGTGTTCCAGCTCATTCGGCTGGGGCTGCCCAGCGGCTTAACACAGGCCATCTTCTCCTTTGCCATGATCATCGTCCAAAGCCTGACCAATTCCTTCGGCACGGCGGTCATCGCGGCCAACACAGTGGTCATGCGTGTAGACGGTTTTGCCATGATGCCCAACTTCACCTTCGGCACCGCCATGACCACCTTCGCCGGGCAAAACATCGGCGCGGGCCAGACAGAGCGGGCGGAAAAGGGTACCAGGAGCGGCCTGAAAATGGGTCTTGGCGTCTCTGTGGTGCTGGTGGTGCTGATCCTTCTGTGCGGCAAATACCTGATGGTCATGTTCACCTCCACCCCGGAGGTCATCGAGCTGGGCATGCGGATGCTGCGCATTTTGGCGGTAGGCTATGTGGCCATGGCCATCACCCAGATCTTGTCCGGCACCATGCGGGGCGCGGGCGACACCATGACCCCCATGTGGATCTCCATCATCACCACTGTTGTGGTGCGTGTGCCCGTCGCTTATGGCCTGGAATTCCTCACCCGTCCGGCGGGTGGAACTATGGGCTCCGGCACGCCTGACCCCCTGTTCGTCTCTCTGCTGATCTCCTGGGTGATTGGCGCGGTGCTCACCGTCGTGGCGTACCGTATGGGCCGCTGGAAGAAGAAGACGATCCTTTCCGAGCCGCTGGACGATGAGTAAGAGGTCTCTGCTTCTAAACGGCTTCCCTCTCGGGCAGCGGGCGGCATGTCCCGGCTCCTGGAGATTGTCACAGGAACATCTTCCTAGGAAGTGGAAACGGGGAAACGCCTGCCGCTGCAGTGTTTCCCTGCGTTGGCAGTCATAGCGCCCGGCACCCAGAATGAAGAAGCGCTGAAAGCGTTATACGGCATTTGAACCGGGAAGAATAGGTGATAAAAAGCACCGGCGGTGGGAACTTCCACTGCCGGTGCCTTACGTTTTACTTTCTTTCAGTGACAGCCGTTTTGCTCGCATCTCCACTGGGCGGTGGGATCGGTGGGATCCCAGGTGTGCCAGGCGGGGATCTGCAGACCGTCGGGCTTTTTCAGGGGCCCGCTGCTCTCCTGGGTGGTGATGACCACCTGGGTCCGCAGGGAGCAGTTGTCATACAGCCATTTTGCATCCCGGCAGTTCAGGCGCACGCAGCCCATGGAACGTGTCTCTCCCAGGTGGTTGTATTCCTCCACCTCCAGGTCGGCGTTGCTTTTCGTCCAGTTTGGTACAGAGTGGAACAGGTAGCTGCCGGAGATCTGGGTACACCATTGGGCATAGGTGCCGCCGTACATTTCCAGCCAGCGGTACTTGCAGGGGGTGTAAAAGGTGCCCGTGGGGGTGGCTACGCCGCAGGAGACCCGCATGGCCCGCACCGGCGTGTTGAAGTACCCCGCGCTGTCCTTCGCGTAAACGATGAGGTAGTTGGAATTTTTATATACCTTAATCAAATATGGGCCGCTCGTCACCCCCAGGCCGGAGATATCCTCCATCAGCAGGCCGTTTTGGTAATAGCGCCGCCAGCCGTCCACCGAGCGGAAGCCCGTTACCGCCGCGCCGGTAGTGCTGTCCAGCAGGTACGTTTCCCCGTCAATGGTCTGCCGGCCCCGCAGGACCTTCCTGGTAGCCGCGTCCAGATAATACCTGGCGCTGCCGTCGCTGATCCAGCCGCTCTTCTCCGGATATTCCAGGTCCGGGGTGTAGCTGGTCCAGACCTCCTCGGCGGACAGTGTGTAATAGGAATGTTCGGTGGCGGCCTCCAGAATATTGCCGTAAGCCCAGTTTTCCGGGAAGACGTCATAGAAATTTTTGGCGTCACCCTTTTCCAGCGCGGCCTTGTCAGCGGTACGGCCCAGCATGTGGTTGATGATGGTAACTGCCTGACCCCGTGTGAGCCCGTCGTCCGGGTGGAACCCGCCGTCGGAGTAGCCGCTGATCCAGCCCTTTTCTGCGGCGGTGGCAATGTATTTCGCCGCCCAGGAGCTTTCGTCCACGTCCGGGAAGGAGGCGGTCTTGTTCAGCAGGGTATCGCAGGCCACCGCCATGGTGACAAATTCCGCCCGGGTAATGCCCCGCTCCGGCTGGAATGAGCCGTCCGGCAGGCCTTGGATGACCCCCAGCCCGCCCATGGTCTCCACTGCCTTGGCGTACCACTGGCCGTTTACGTCGGTAAAGCTCTTCTTTTCATAGCTCTGCTCTCGTAAAAGGGAATAAAGCATCTGAGCGGCCTCGGCTCTGGTCACGTTCTGCTCCGGCCGGAACAGGCCGTTGTAGCCCTGCACGTAGACGATGTGTTCGTCAGTCTGCAAAAACTGAGAGACCTCCCGGCCCCAGCGGGCGGTGTAGACCGCGTCCCTCTCCGCCGGGATGGAAGCCGGATCCGTCTGGTTTCCGGCTTCGTCGTACCAGCCCAAAATGCTGGCGGCGGGCAGCGCCGGTATTTCCGGCACACCATAGGGGTACTGGCCCCGCTGAACATCCAGCGTTACCGTGGGCCGGCCCGTGATGCGGAAGGTCAGTGTGACCACGTCGGACAGATCTTCCTCCACCGCCTGGGCCGGATGGCCGGGCAGGAGGAAAGCGCACAGCAGGCAGAGCAGAAGGGCGGGCAGCAGTTTTTTCATTTTTGGGCAGCTCCTTTATCTTTCGTGATGTGTTCCAGTAAATTCTGTATATCCGGCAGCTTTCCGGGGAACTCGGGCCGGGGGATGCTTTTCACGGACAGCTTCAGCAGGGAGCCCACCGTATGCAGGATGACTCCGTAGGTCTCCTGATCCAGATCCTTCAAGCCGTTCAAAGTCTCGGCGGCGGCCATCCACCATTTGTCCGGCGTGTCGGTAAAGGCGTCTCCGGGCAGGGCGCAGAGCACCTGGTACAGGGCGTCTGCGAATTTGGACAGCTCCTCGGGGGAGAGGGAGGCGATCCAGGCGTTCAGGTTCTTATCCAGGAGACTTGCCCCGGCGGAAAGGCCCTCCTCGTAGAGGAAGTCGCCGCTTTCCACCAGCCAGGAGTATGGGTCATGCTGCATGAGCCAGAACTGACTGCTGCGGATGACCCGGTAGTTTTCCTGGTTTTGCAGCAGCATGCCAACCAGGGAAGAGTGGGGGATGGTCTTTTGCAGGCGCGGCTCCATTTCCGCAAAGTTGTGGCTTTCCAGAACCTTTTGGGAGAAGCCCGGCCCGTCGTGACTGTAGGCCGCCGCGATACGAGCCCTGGTCTCCGGCTTGCAGAACAGAGAGGAATACACCGCAATGTTCCCACCCTTGGAGTGGCCGCCCACCCGCAGGGGGCCGGAAAAATCGGCGGAGATTCGATCCAGGTAGGCGGCGCCGGCCGTCTGGGAGGGCACCGGATCTAAAAAGGCCAGATTGAAATCCTCCTTCCAGGCTATATGGGAGGAATCGGTGCCGCGGTAGGCGGCGTAAAGCTCGCCGTTTAGGAAAAAGCTGACAGCGGAAAACTGCTGCTCCTTTTCCTTATCCACGATATTGACATAATTGCCCACCTTCATATCGGCGAACCGGGGGCTGTCGTCCACCCGGCGGACAAGCTCCCCGTCCAGCTCTGGCACCCGGTCGTGGCGGGTCAGGGCAGCGATGGCGGCTTCTCCCGCCAGGGCACGAAAGGGTACCGGCGCTTCCCCCGGACCGGGAACCAGTTCGCCGTAATCCAGATAGGAAAGCTGACTTAAAATGAGGCTGTCCACCGGGCCAAAGGGCCTTGCCGCGAAGGACGGCGTGACCTCCAACAGGTAATCGAGTATATTCCCCACAGGTTTTCCCCCAATATCTGGTGTAAAAAAATGAAAATCTACCGTTAAGTATAACATATATTGACATGAGAAAAAAGAACTTTTTGCGCTGCCGGGTGAATTTTTTATTGGGGATTTTTGCAGGGCACATTATTACAGCGCATGGAAGCAGTGTGGAAATGTCCAGCCTAAATATACAAAAAGCATTTGCTTTTGGCACTTTCAAACAGCGTTTTTCTGTTGACAAATGAACAAATGTTTGATAATATAGATAGGACAAAGTCAGCACGGAGAGAAAAAAAGAGGGTGGGAACAAAATGAAAAAGGCCCGCGAAGAAGCAATGAAAAAGCTGGAACAAAAGCGCCAGCAGCTGTTGAGGGAGACCTTGCGCTATGTGATGCCTGCGGACAAGGCCCGAAGGATGTGTGATACTCTTTTAAGGACCTTTGACAGCTTTGACGGTATTTTTGCCGCGCCGGAAAACGTTTTGAGGGAGGCTTGCAGCATGGGGCCGGAGGCTGCTCATTTTTTGCAGCTGGTCACAGAGCTTTCCAGGGTTCGGCTGGAAGAACGGGCCTGGAGCCTGCGGCGGGTCACCGACACCGATTCGGCCGTGGAGGTGTTCCAGCCACACTTTCTGGAGCGTAAATCAGAGGCGGTGGCGCTGCTTCTGCTGGACAACTGGGGCCGTGTGCTCTACAACGATATTTTCTGCCGGGGCTCCTTCACCGAAACGCCCCTTCACATGCGGGACGTTTTGCAGCTTTGCATCGAATACAAGTGCTGCGACATGTTCCTGGCCCACAACCATCCCAGCGGCACGATGATGCCCTCGGAAAGCGACCTTCTGGTGACGGGCAGACTTCTGGAAACGATGAGAGAGATCGATGTGACGATACAGGACCACATCATCTTTGCCGGGGAAAACCGCTTCTCCTTTTTGTCCAGCGGCCTGCTCTACCGGCTGAGGAACATTTATGAAAGCGCCAAGATCACCGAGATGAATGATTTCCATAAGCTGTGGAGATTGATATCGCAGGAGCAGGCAGCGGGCAACTGACGGAAGTGTTACGGGAAAGAGAGGAAAAGCCTTGGATTTCAAGCTTGTGTCGAAATTCCGGCCTACCGGCGACCAGCCGGAAGCGATTGAAAAGCTGGTGAAGGGCGTAAACGGCCGCATGAAGGAGCAGACCCTTTTGGGCGTGACCGGCTCCGGCAAGACCTTTACTATGGCCAATGTCATAGAGCGCGTCAACCGGCCTACCCTGGTGCTGGCCCACAACAAGACTCTGGCGGCCCAGCTCTGCTCAGAGTTTCGGGAGTTTTTCCCGGAGAACGCAGTGGAGTATTTTGTCTCCTACTACGACTACTACCAGCCGGAGGCTTACATTCCCCAGACGGACACCTATATTGAAAAGGACTCCGCCATCAACGACGAGATAGACAAGCTGCGCCACAGCGCCACCAGCGCCCTTTCCGAGCGGAGAGACGTCATCATCGTGGCGTCGGTGTCCTGCATTTACTCCCTGGGTGACCCCATCGATTACCGTACGATGGTCATTTCCCTGCGGCCCGGCATGGAGAAAAACCGTGACGAGCTTCTTCGGAAGCTGGTGGAACTGCAATACGAGCGCAATGATATCAATTTTATTAGAAATAAGTTCCGCGTCCGGGGAGATGTGGTGGAGATCTTCCCGGCCCAGTCCAGCGACAGGGCCGTGCGGGTGGAGTTTTTCGGCGACGAGATTGACCGCCTGCGGGAGTTCAACCCCCTGACCGGCGAGGTGACAGCGGAGCTGAAGCACATCGCCATTTACCCGGCGTCACACTACATCGTGCCCAGGGAAAAGATGGAGCAGGCCATCCGGAACATCAACAACGAGATGGAAAAGCAGGTGGAGGCTTTCAAGTCTCAGGGCAAGCTTATCGAGGCCCAGCGCATTGAGCAGCGCACCCGCTACGACATGGAAATGCTTTCCGAGATCGGCTTCTGTAAGGGAATTGAGAACTACTCCCGGGTGCTTTCCGGCCGGGAGCCGGGCAGCGCGCCCTTCACTTTATTAGACTATTTTCCCGACGATTTTCTGCTGTTTGTGGACGAATCCCACGTGACGCTTCCCCAGGTGCGGGGCATGTTCGCCGGAGACCACGCCAGGAAGGAAATGCTGGTGGAGTACGGCTTCCGGCTGCCCTCTGCTTACGACAACCGGCCCCTGAACTTC
The DNA here is from genome assembly GCA_964648555.1 of uncultured Acutalibacter sp. Classification (GTDB taxonomy): domain Bacteria; phylum Bacillota; class Clostridia; order Oscillospirales; family Acutalibacteraceae; genus Acutalibacter. The sequence continues at coordinate 728 of CAZYLJ010000013.1, read as the reverse complement.
GATGAGTTCTACTCCCACATCAACCAGGTGATCTTCGTCAGCGCCACGCCGGGGGACCTGGAGATGCAAAAGTCCGCCCAGGTGGTGGAGCAGGACAGCCGGCCCACGGGCCTTTTGGATCCGAAGATCACAGTAAAGCCCACCGACGGCCAGATCGACGACCTGATCTCGGAGATCAACCTGCGGGTGGAAAAGGGCCAGCGGGTGCTGGTGACCACTCTGACAAAGAAAATGGCCGAGGACCTGACCGCCTTTCTGGAGGGCTACGGCGTGAAGGTGCGCTATATGCACCACGATATCGACACTGTGGAGCGCATGGAGATCATAAGAGACCTTCGCCTGGGTGAGTTCGATGTGCTGGTGGGCATCAACCTGCTCAGGGAGGGCCTAGACATCCCGGAGGTGTCTCTGGTGGCCATCCTTGACGCGGATAAGGAGGGCTTCCTGCGCAGCGGCCGCAGCCTGGTGCAGACCGTGGGCCGGGCGGCGCGAAACGCCGAGGGCCAGGTCATCATGTACGCCGACGAGGTAACGCCCTCCATGGAGTATGCCATTACGGAGACGGAGCGCCGCCGCTCCATCCAGGAAAAGTACAACGAGGAGCACCACATCACGCCCAAGACCATCACCAAGGGCGTGGCGGAAATATTGGAAATCTCCACCCATAAGGATGACGGCAAGAAGAAGCGAAAGCGCTACACTCCCGCCGAGCGCGCGGAACTGATCGA
>CAZYLJ010000012.1:7652-18451 GCA_964648555.1 uncultured Acutalibacter sp. | reverse complement strand
ATCCCGTAAGAAAAATCTATGTGATGTACCTTTCTGGAAAGGGAATCAAAAACGCGAAAGGCAGGTAAGAAATATGCAAAATCCCATCGTTACCATCGAGACAACCCGGGGTACCATGAAAGTGGAGCTGTACCCGGATATTGCCCCCAATACTGTAAACAATTTCATTTACCTGATAAAGACCGGCTTTTATGACGGCACCATTTTTCACCGGGTCATCCCCGGCTTTATGATCCAGGGCGGTGACCCGGAGGGCACCGGCATGGGCGGCCCCGGCTACGGCATTAAGGGCGAGTTTGCCGCAAACGGCGTAACAAACGACTTGAAGCACACCACCGGCGTCATTTCCATGGCTCGATCTCAGCACCCCAACAGCGCCGGCTCCCAGTTCTTCATCATGGTGGCGGATGCGCCCCATCTGGACGGCCAGTACGCTGCCTTCGGCAAGGTGACCGAGGGCATCGAGGTGGCCCAGGCCATTGTTTCTTCCCCCCGCGACCGGGCTGACCGGCCTCATGAGGATCAGATCATGGAGAAGGTGACAGTGGAGACCTTCGGCGAAGACTACCCGGAGCCGGTCACCGGCCCCGAACGCGGCTGAGCCCCAAACGCTGGGAAAGATTTTTCAGGCTGTGAAGCAACCGATTTGCTTCGCGGCCTTTATTTATTCAGATCCTTTTTGATCTGGGTGGTGGAAATTTCCGGGGTGCGAGGGAGATAAACCACCTGGCACAGGTCCTTCAGAAAGTCGAATTTCCCCTCCCAGTCGTCTCCCATAACAAAGGTGTCCACGTGATATTCCTTGACGTCTGTGCGCTTCTGCTCCCAGTTTTCCTCCGGGATGACAAGGTCCACATAGCGGATGGCCTCCAGTAATTGCTTGCGCTTTTCGTAATCGAAGTAGCATTTCTTCTGCTTCTGGTTCCAGTTGAACTCATCGGTAGACAGGGCCACGATGAGGTAATCGCCGTACTGCTTTGCGCGGCGCAGCAGGTTGATGTGGCCGTAGTGCAGCAGGTCAAAGGTGCCGTAGGTGATGACTCGCTTCATTTTGTGATTCCTCCCTTTCTGCGTTGTTCCAGATAATCCGCTGTCTGCTTGGCGGCGGTGCCGCTTTCTACCATGCCAAACTCCCGGCGAAAGGCCTCCGCCGCTTTTTCCTGCTGAGCGCTGTCAAAGGAGAGAATGTTTTTCTCCAGCTCGTCATTGTTTTCCGCCCGGCTGTAAGGCAGCTTGTCCAGATCGAGCGTAAAATCCCTGTCGTCCCGATAGGCGGCCAGATCGTTCACATATAAGAAGCCGGGCCGGCCCGTGGGAAGGAAGTCGAACATCACGGAGGAGTAGTCGGTCAGCAGGGCGTCGCTTGCCAGATACAGCTCCTGAATGTCAGAATATTGAGAGGCGTTTACCACATAAGCAGGATCCAGGGCAAGCTCCTTGGCCCGCTCCGCCACGTTGGGATGGAGCCGCGCTAAAATCAGCCATTCCCCGCCGAACCGACTGCCCAGGGCTTTCACTACCCGGGTATAGTCCACGTCGTAAGCGGAGAGGCCTCTGTCTCTGCGGAAGGTGGGAGCATAAAGCAGCAGCTTTTTTCCTCCGGGAATCTTTAAGGCCTTGCGCACACGTTCTATAATTTCCGGGTGGTCTTCCGTCAAAATATCGTTGCGGGGAAAGCCACATTCCAGCACTGGGCCGTCGTACCAAAAGGCCCGGCGGTAAATTTCCGTGAGGAATTTGCTGTCCGAGAGAAACAGGTCCGCCATTTTGGAATCCTTTTTGGCGGCGGTAAGGTAACTGGAGTCCAGGGCGTCCGCCGCGTCGCCCTCGATGCGCTTTAGGGGGAAGCCGTGCCAGGTCTGGACATAGCAGGTTTTCCCCCGCTTTTGGGTGTAAGCCCATTTCCGGGAGTTATCCACCCACACGCCCGCGGTGCAGAGATGGTAAATGGCCTTTGGCGTGTCCAGCATCAGGGGCAGCACCCCCTCCGGCAGGGAGGTGGCCTCGCCCTCTTTATTTATCACCCAATAGACCTTCCAGCCCCGCTTAATCAGTTCGTCGGCGATGGCCTTTGGGCTGTCGGAGTACCCCCGGCCGTAGTAGCTTTGACACACGGCCTTGTTTTGATCCTTTGGCAGGAAGGAAAAGATCTGCCACAAAGTATTGCGCAGAACCTTTGAAAGCACGTTCACTGTATGCCCTCCTCCTTTCCCGTAGTGTCAGAACGCATCAAATGCCGGTTTTTTACGATGACCACCAGCCGGAACATCAGGATGGAAAATTCCACCAGGGAGGTCAGTACGCAAAGGGTGACCAGATTGACGCCCCAGGTGAACCAGACTATGGCAACACCTGCCAAGTAGACCACCGTGCCGAACGCCACAGAGATGTTGGCGTATTTTGTCAAGCCCATGGCCCCCATGGTGGGATAGCCCAGCACATAATTGGGGAAGGTGAACACTGCCGCCGGGATCAAAAGCCGCAGGGGCAGCACCGTCTGGGAGCCGATCTCCTCTCCCAGCCACAGTACCAGCAGGGGCCGGGCGAAAATGAACACCACTGCGCATCCGGCCAGGATGATGGGGTAGATGATGAGCATAGCCTTTTTGACGATCTTGAAATTTCGATTCTTCACCATGTGGGGGTAAAGGCTGTCCGCGATGGGAGACATGCCGGTGCGGGCAATCCCGATGACGCGGTCGGCGTTGCCGTAATAGGCCGTGGCCGCCGAACCCGCCAAATTTTTCAGCAGGATGCCGTTTAAGTTGGAATTGATAGACGCCGCCACCTTGGAGGCAAAGAACTGGGAAGCGTCCTTAATCTCCTTGAGCACGTCCCGGATCGAGACCCTGGTAAACCGCAGGCCCACCTTGGTGAACAAATGCCAGTAGACAAACAACGTGGCGCCGCCGTTGCCGATGGCCGAAATGAGGGGCACCAGGTAGTAGTCCTCCGGCTCTTTCACAAAGACGAAGACCATACAGGTGGCGAAGACCTTCACCAGCACTGCACGCACGGTAATGGCGGACATGCGCTCCAAGCCCCGGTACATAAAGTCCGGCAGCAGCGCCACCATGCAGACATATAGCAGATAAAAGACGTAGGCAAACACCTCTCCCGGCTCGGAAAGAGAGGGCCGGATAAACACCAGCATGATGAGGAACGAAATCACCATGAAAAAGCATTTGGCCGCGATGACGCAGGTGAGGGTGTGGTTCAAATACTTTTTATCCTCCCGGTGCTGAGAAATTTTCGCTGTAGCGGAGAGGATAAAGCCGAAGTCGATAAAGATCTGGAAAAAGTTGGTGGTGTACTGAGCAGCGCTTAAAATGCCCAGGTTGTCCGCCCCCAGCACCCGGCTTTGATACCCCTGGGTCACCATACCCAGCAGGGCGTTTGAAAAGGTGAGGATATAAAGCATGACGGTGTTTTCCAGCAGGCTGTTGTGCCGCAGCTTGTTCCACGTCTCTTTCAGGTTCATAGATATCTCCTAAAATTATCTCTTGATTTTAAAGATTAAATACACAGGGAAGTAGAGCTTTTTCTCCAGCAGGGCAAGCACGATCTTCTGGTTTCGTGTAAGATCGCTCAGGTATTTGTTCTGCCGGTAGTCCGGGAAATTCTCTTCCATATATCGGACAAATTTCCCCAAAAGCGGATGCTTTCGGTCCAGCCGGATGACCCGGACAGCGGCTGTAAGGTATACATGGAATAAGGTGAGAAAGCACAGCTCGTCCCGGTATTTTTCAAACATGCCCCGTTCCCGGAAATAGGTGAGAAGGTCGTCAAAGGCTTCGATGATTTCCCCGTTGCGCTCCACGTTTCCACTGTTCATGATAGAGCCTGCCCTCTGAAGGTAGTTATATCCCACATAGTCCAGCAGCACCGCCCGGTTTGCCGCGGCCATCAGCTTCGGCGTGGTACGGATGTCCTCATACCACACCCGGGAGGGGTAGGAAAGCTTCGTGCGGGTGAAAAGCTCCCGCCGGTATAGCTTGTTCCAGGCACTGGGGGCAATGAGAAACAGGTGCCTGTATTCATCAGGGGAAAGCCCCTGGTTTTTGGGGCCTGTTTCCACAAATTCACGGAGGGCACGACCCTGCTCGTCCACGGTGCGGTAGCCGAATATCACAAGCTCCGCTCGCTCCCGTTCCCCCGCTTCTAAGGTCTTTTCCAGAACCTGAGGGTCGATCCAGTCGTCGCTGTCCACCAGCAGCAGCCAATCGCCCTCGGCAGCCTGGATGCCGGTGTCCCGGGCGCCGCCTAAACCCTGGTTTTCCTGGTGGATCACCCGGATCCTGGCGTCCCTTTCCGCCAGTGTATCGCACAGCGCTCCGCTGCCATCGGTGGAGCCATCGTCGATAAGCAGCACCTCCAAGTCCCGCTCCGTCTGGGCCAGGATAGAGTCCACGCATTTTTTCAAATAGTCCTTTACATTGTAAACCGGTACAATGACGCTTGCCTTGGGCATATTTTCGACCACGCCTTCCTGTCCTGTGAGATCCAAATTTTCTCTATTATAACACGGCATATCACAGTTTGGCAAATTTTCAAAAGAAAAAGCGGGAGAAGCGATCCCTCCCGCAAAAGCTCTCTATTCACTGAAACCCAAATACTCTTCCAGGCACTGATCCCGCTCTGCCATGGCCATGGCGGCTTCTCTTCCCACATAACGGTAGTGCCAGCTTTCGTTGTCAATGTTGGTGATGTCCGCCTTGTCCGCCCGGTAGCGCTGTACGAAGCCGTACTCCGCCGCGTGCCGGCACAACCAGGCGTAGGCGGCCGTGGTCTCAAACTCGTCGTTGACGTAGTTGAAATCCACCACCAGGCCGGTGTGGTGCTCACTGTAGCCCGGCCGCTGGATGGTGCGCAGGGCGTCTTCCAGGGCTTCTTCCTCTGTCAAGCCCTGAGAGATACGCTCGGAAACAGCCTGATCCAGAATGTCCTGCTGCTCCTCCTTGCTGCGGTAGCCGGAGGAGACCCAGAACCAGATATCCTCCTGCCGGGCCGCCTCCGTCATGGCCGTAAGGTCGGCGTAGATGCGCCTGTCCACCATAACGTCGCTGTCCTCGCTGATAGGCACCAGATCGACCGTCCAGTCATCTGGCAGGGGTACTCTGTCATTGACCAGCACCAGCAGCGGGTCGTTGGACTGATGCCAGGGTTGCTCCGTGGAAAGAGACGTGGGGCCGCTGGCGGGGGCGGAGACCACCCCGGCGTTGGCGGGAACGGCAGTTCTGCCCACCGCAACGCCGGCGCTGGGGGAGCCGGTCTCGCTGTTCTTTTCGTTGGGGTGGGAAAGGAGCGTGATACAGAGAATCACCAGAATAGCGGAAGCACCCACGAAGGCCAGCCGCTTTGCCGCCATGATACGGCCTCTCCGCTTCTTTTCCGCCGGGGATGCCCAGCCCGGGCTTGCTCTCGGCGTTTTTTGCATGGGGACCGCCTCCTTTCCACTTCTGTTTTCTTAGACGAAGCTCACTTCCGTTTTCTTTCAGCCTTCCGAATTTTCTTCTTTTGGAAGGAACCTGTCCTCCGGTACGGTCTCACGGAAGGGATAGACACGGCTCCACTCCTTAGTATCGTCGTCCCGTCGGACGGTGCTTTGGTGTTGCCGCAGCAGGTTGCAGATGCCGTATACGTCGATCCAAATTTCGTTGTCGCTTTCCTTTTGGGATTCGTCGAAAATGAGCTGCAGGCCGTAGTGAAGATGGCTCACCTCTATGTTGTTCACATCTTCCCTGGTGCTGTAGCCTGTTCTGCCCACATAGCCGATGACGTCCCCGGCCATGACCACGTCGCCCTCTTTTAAGCCCTGGGCATAGGGCCTTCCCTGCCGCAGATGGGCGTAATAGTGGTAGCGGCGGCCGTCAAAGCTGCGGATGCCGATGCGCCAGCCCCCGTACTGGTTCCAGCCCAGGGCCTCTACCGTGCCGGATTCCACCGCGACGACGGGGGTGCCCGTAGCAGCCAGAAGATCGTGGCCCAGGTGCCTGCGCTGGTAGCCGTAGCTGCGGCCCGCGCCGAAATCGTCATAGTCGCTGTACGGGAAGGTCTCGGCAATGGGGGAAAAGCCCTTTAGGCCGTAGCGGGTCTCCCAGCCGTTTTCCGTTTCGATCTCGTATTCGCCCACAAGGCCGCCCAGGGCGGCATCGTAGGCATCCCGGTAATAGGAGAAGTATTTCCTGTTTTCCGTCAGGCTCTCCATGGTCTCCCCGGCGGCGATCCTTTGCAGCAGGTCGTTCAGGTCTTTTCGTTTCACCCCGGAAAAATCCCCGCCGCAGCCGGAGGCCAGGTAGGCCAGCGCGTCGATCCAGTCCAGATGGGGCCGTTCCGGGTCCTCCCAGGTCTCGATGTCCAACTCCATAGCGGAACAAAGCAGACTTTCCGGCACTGTAAAATCCACCCACCTGATGAAGTCGCCCTGGACGGCGCCCGTGTGTACCGGCGCCTGGGCCGGGTCTTCCCGCCGGGCGGCAAGGGCCGGGGCCAGCAAGATGGAGGTGAGCAGCGCGCAGAGGGCCAGAAAGGCCAGAAAAAATCTTTTTGAAAGTTTTATCGCGGCAAACATTGAGGTCACCCGGCAAATGGTATGCGCCGGGGGCTCAAAAAATGAGACCCACTAAGAATATCACAGCGAAAAGAAAAATGCAAGGAGGATACTCCTCCTTGCACGGTCTGCCGACAAATCTCAGTGTCGCCATTTCGCGCAGAAAAGTGTGAGGCTCTATTTCCATGCTGCCGTGCGCGATTTTTTCTTTCAGCAAACTAAAATATTTCCGTGGTGAAGCAGGCGAGACCGCTTTTTAACCTTTCGGTCAAATTACAACAAAATCCCCCTATCTTCAGGGGGATTTCACGCTTACCTTTTATTTTACCGCCTTGATCATGGCGGTGTGGTCGTCGCCGGGCAGGAAGCCCACAAGCTCCACCCGGGAGAAGCCGCCCTCCGCCATGGCCGTCATTTCGTGCTCCAGCGTCAGGGGCGTGTCAAAGTGGACAAACTGCCCCTCCGGGATGTTGTCCCGCTGCCGTCTGCGGGCACACTCGGAGAACACCAGGTCTTCTATGGCCTGAGAGGTGGCGATGTAGTCGCACTCCAAATAGACGCCGCCGGGGCGCAGGGCCCGGCAGATTTTCTCAAACAGGCCCCGCTTTTTCGACCCGGTGAAGTGGTGCAGAGTCTCAAAGGAGACGGCGGCGTCAAAGCGGTTCTCCCCAAGCTCACAGAGGAAATAGTCCTCCTGCAGGAGGGTAAGAGCCTTGTCCCCGTGCTTTTCCCGGAGCTTTTGCAGCATCTCCCCGGAAAGATCAACGCCCGTCACCCGCAGATTTGGAAGGAGCTGGAAAATTTCGTCCAGCTCCAGGCCGCTGCCGCAGCCGATGTCCAAGAGGGTCTCCACATGCTTTGGAAGGAGCGCCGCCATCCACTTGTAGTGCTCTCCCCAGCAGGCCATGTGCTCCTCATAGCTGTCGATGCGGGCGTCGAAAAAGCCGGCCATGTGTTCCAGCTTTTCGCCCTTTGTCTCTAAAAGCCAGGCTTTCAGCGATTCGTAGTCGTTATCCAATGCTAAATTCCTTTCGTGCCCACCTTTCCGCTGTGCAGGTTCCGCATACAGCGGGTGCACACCGTCATCTTCTTGACGCCCGTGGGCGTCTCCACGTGCATGGTGTGCAGGTTGGGCTTTATTTTCTTGGGCGTTCTGCCGTTGATGTACATTCTGTCGTGGGCTACCTTTTTTCCAAATACGGTGGTCTTTCCGCAAATTTCACATCTCATAGTGATTCTCTCCCTTTGATAGCTTGGCAAAGACGGCAAGGGAGCGTTTTCATTATAGTGAGGGCCTCGCGGCGAGGCAAGCCCCGGCTTCTGCCAGAAGTAAAGAGGAGACGTTTTCAGAGCCAATACTTTACAGAAGTGTTTTTGCGCTGGCAAATTCCGTTTGCCTGTGCTATACTCTTCTTTGGCAAAGACGGCAGGAAGCCGTAAAAAAGGAGGGAAGCAGCTTTATGATGGAAAAGGTGCAGCGCGCATAGCAAAGGCTATCGCGAAATAAATAGAACAGCGTGATAGCCTTTGCTCATCCTGAGAGAAATCATTTTAGGAGGAGCAATATGCGCTATGCACGGGCGCGGGACATTCTGCCCGCGGAATTGATCGATCAACTGCAGGAATATGTGGACGGGGCCTATCTCTACATTCCCCGCAGGCAGGAAAACCGCCTTTCCTGGGGGGAAAAGACCCACAGCAAGCGGGAGACTGCCCGACGGAACGGAGAAATTTACCGGGCCCATCAGGCCGGCGCCACAGTACAGGACCTGGCCCGGGACTATTTCCTGACGGAGAAGACCATCCGGCGCATTTTGTTGACAGAGCGCCGGGCTATGGAAGGACAAAGCAAGCAATAAGCGATAAGCCCAAGCGGAAGATGATCCCGTTGGGCTTGCTTTTTATTTCAACGCTTCCACAGCGGCGCGCTCCGCCGCAAGACCGGCCCGGTAGCGGGCAATGTAGCTCTGGAAGCCCGCCGTGTCCTTCGCGTCGGGCTCTACGCAGCTTCCGGCGGTGTCCTTGAAAACCTTTTCCGAAAGGTAGCTTTCCAGCGTCTCACCGGGGATCTTTTCCTTTCTGTACATAGCAAGCAGGGCCATGCCCCAGGGGCCGCCCTCTCCGGCGGTCTCCATAACGGCCACAGGCACGTTCAGGGCTCCGGCCATCAGCTTTTGGCCCACGCCCCTGGTCTTGAAGAGACCGCCGTGGCCGTAGAGCTTCGTAAGCGTCACCCTTTCTTCCCGGAAAAGGATGTCCATGCCGATCTGCAGCGTGGCCATAGCCGCGTACAGCTGGGCCCGCATGAAATTGCCAAGATTCAAAACGCTGTCAGGCCGGCGCACCACCATGGGGCGGCCATCCTCCAAATGGGCTACAGGCTCGCCGGAATAGCAGTTGTAGGAGAGCACCCCGCCGCAGTCCGGTTCCCCCTCTAACGCTTTGAAGTACAGCAGGTCATAGAGCTCCGGCTTCCCAAGCTCCTTCCCGGCGCTGCGAAGCAGCTCATCAAAGAGCTTTACCCAGGCGTCCAGGTCGGAGGTACAGGTGTTGCAGTGCACCATGGCCACCGGCAGGCCGGTGGGCGTGGTCACCATGTCGATCTCCGGGTGCACCTTTTGTAAGGGGCGCTCCAGCACGGTCATGGAGAAAATGGAGGTGCCGGCAGACACGTTGCCGGTCTTTGGGGCCACACTGTTGGTGGCGGCCATGCCGGTGCCCGCGTCGCCCTCCGGCGGGCAGAGGAGCACGCCGCTTTCCAGCTCCCCGTCAGGATCCAAAAGTCTTGCGCCGGCCTCGGTCAGGACCCCGGCAGGCTCCCCGGCGGAAAGCACCTGAGGCAGAATATTCTCCAGTGTCCAGGGTATGCCCCTGTTTTGCAACAGGCTGTCGAATTTTGCCATCATACCGCTGTCAAACTGCTTTGTTTCGCTGTCGATCGGGAACATGCCGGAGGCTTCGCCCACGCCCAGAACCTTTTCCCCGGTCAGCTGCCAATGGACGTACCCGGCTAAAGTGGTCAGGTGGGCAATATCCTTGACGAAGGGCTCACCATTTTTCACGGCGCGCCACAGGTGGGCGATGCTCCACCGCTGGGGAATGTTGAACTGGAACAATTCAGTAAGCTCAGCGGCCTCCCGCTCGGTGATAGTGTTGCGCCAGGTACGAAATTCACACAGCTGACGGCCATCACTGTCAAAGGGCAGAAAGCCGTGCATCATGGCGGAAACGCCCAGCGCTCCCGGCTTTTTCAGGGGGACGCCGTACTCCTTTTTCACGTTCTCCTTCAGCTCCCGGTAAGCGGCCTGCAGGCCTGTCCACACGTCGTCCAGGTGGTAGGTCCACACGCCGTTTTCCAAGCGGTTTTCCCAGTCAAACGCGCCGGAGGCGATGGGGGCGTGATCCGGCCCGATGAGCACCGCCTTGATACGGGTGGAGCCAAGCTCCATGCCCAGGGCAGTATTTTCGGCCTCAATGGCTTTGACGATCTCGTTTTTATCCAGCATGATGCAAACTCCTCTCCAATCATTTCTGGCCGTAATAGGCGTCTTTTCCGTGTTTTCTGTAGTAGTGCTTGTCCTGCAGGCTTTGGGGGGCTTCCTCCACCCGGGGATTGATGATCTCGGTGCGGGCGGCCATTTTAGCGACCTCCTCCAGCACCACGGCGTTGTGAACGGCCTCCTCGCCGTCCTTGCCCCAGGTAAAGGGCCCGTGGTTTTTGCACAGCACCGCCGGCATGGCAAGGCAGTCCTTGTCCTTAAAGTGCTCCACGATGAGCAGGCCGGTGTTTTTTTCGTAGGCCTCGTCGATCTCCTCCTTTGTCAGGTTGCGCACACAGGGCACCTGGCCGTAGAGGTAATCGGCGTGGGTGGTGCCATAGCAGGGGATGCTTCTCCCGGCCTGGGCCCAGCTGGTGGCCCAGGGGGAGTGGGTGTGGACGATGCCGCCGATGTCGGGAAAGGCCCGGTATAGCTCCAAATGAGTGGCCGTGTCGGAGGAGGGGTTATAGCGGCCCTCCACCTTATTGCCGTTTAAGTCCATCAGCACCATGTCCTCCGGCGTTAGCTCCTCGTAGGCAACGCCGCTGGGCTTAATGGCGAAAATGCCCGTCTCCCGGTCAATCTCGCTGACGTTCCCCCAGGTAAAGGTGACAAGGCCATATTTCGGCAGCAGCATGTTCGCCTCACAGACCCGTTTTTTCAGTGCTTCCAGCATGCTTGGTTCCTCCCTTTCCTTTTTCTTTTTCCTT
>CAZYLJ010000012.1:0-7552 GCA_964648555.1 uncultured Acutalibacter sp. | reverse complement strand
TCTTTTTCCTTTTCTTTTTCCCGCCGCTCTTTTTCCAGCTCGCAGAGGATGCGCTCGGCGGCGGCCCGCTGAGTGTTGGCCCGTACCGCCAGACGCAGCGCCTCCCGCTTGAGGCTTTCCTCGTCACGGGCCGTTTTTGTCAGAGCCGCGCCTGCTTCCCGCAATGCTGCGGTATGCTCCTGCCGGAAGAACTCGTAAAGCTCCGGTGTGGGGCCGCTGTCACCCAGCAGTGCGGCAATGTCCTGCAAGGGCAGCGACTGCTTTAGCATACACACCATCATCAGCGTGCCCAAATGCTCCTTGCCGTACTTTTTCTTATCCGGGTGGGAAAGCACCCCGTTTTTCACGTAATTGTTGATCATGGAGCTGGTCAGCAGGCTTTGCTCCTCCTCCCGCTGGAACAGGGTGAGGTGCTCCTTCAAGTAGAAGATGACCTGATCCATATACAGCGGGATGGACGGCAGCTCCTCCCACCGGGGCAGCTCGGCTTGCCCGGCGGCTCCGGCCCAGGACGCGATACGCTTTATGGCGTCTGTTTTCCTTTCGCTCATCTGTAAGACCACCTTCCCGATTTCCGTTTCCAGTTTACCCGGTTTTTCAAAGGATGTCAACGGTGTTTCCTTGTTAGGGAGGGCGTTCCGAAAATGTAAGGGCGTTTGCTGTGAACTTCCGCATTTTCAGTTTGCCCTTCCATCGATTCAATGTTATAATGGCAGTGAGAAAGAAATTTCCTGTACGAATAAACCGAAAAAGAGGAATTACAATATGCCATTTTCAAAAGACGACGCGCTTCGAATCCGACAGCAGGTGATGGAGAAGGATTTTTCCCGGATGAACGACAGACAGCGGCAGGCGGTGTTCACCACCGAGGGCCCTTTGCTGGTGCTGGCCGGGGCGGGCAGCGGGAAGACCACCGTGCTCGTCAACCGGGTGGCGAATGTCATCCGCTACGGCAAGGCGTACTTTGACGAGAGCGCCCCCGCCCTTTCGCCGGAGGAGATCGCCGCCTGTCGGGATTACATAGCGGGGAAGAAAGAACTGGATAGCGCTGTACGGGCGCGCCTGGCGGTTGACCCCTGCCCACCCTGGAAGGTCATGGCAATCACCTTTACCAACAAGGCCGCCGGGGAATTGAAGAACCGCCTGTGCGCCATGCTGGGGGAAGAGGGCAACGATGTCTGGGCCTCCACCTTCCACTCCGGCTGCGCCCGCATCCTGCGCCGGGACGGGGACAGGCTGGGTTTTTCCTCCCACTTTACCATTTACGACACAGATGACAGCCGCCGGCTGATGAAGTCTGTCTTACAGGACCTTGGCATCCCGGAGAAGGCATTGTCGGTAAAGGCGGTGCTGGGGGAAATCTCCCGGGCCAAGGACAGCCTCATCTTCCCGGAGGAATACGAGCAAACCGCCGAAAGCGACTTCCGCCTGAAGCAGGTGGCAAGGGCCTACCGGGCCTACCAGCGGCGGCTGGAGGACGCCGACGCCATGGACTTTGACGACCTGATCGTCAACACGGTGCGGCTGTTCCAAAAGAATGAGGACGTGCTGGAATACTATCAAAACCGGTTCCGGTATATCATGGTGGACGAGTACCAGGACACCAACCACGCCCAGTATGAATTTGTAAACCTGTTAGCCAGAAAGAGCGGTAACCTGTGCGTGGTGGGCGACGACGACCAGAGCATTTACAAGTTCCGGGGGGCCACCATCGAGAACATCATGAACTTCGAGGAGGATTTCCCCGGGGCCAGGGTGGTGCGCCTGGAGCAGAACTACCGCTCCACCCAGAACATCCTGGACGCGGCCAACGCCGTCATCTCCCACAACACCGAGCGCAAGGGCAAGACCCTTTGGACCGCCCAGGGGGCCGGAAAAAAACTCTGCCTTCACACTGCGGAAAACGAGATCGACGAGGCAGACAAGGTGGCGGACGTCATTTTAGAGGGCGTGGCCAAGGGCAGGAAATTTTCCGACTACGCAGTGCTGTACCGCATGAACTCCCAGTCCGGCAGCTTTGAACGCATCTTCGCCAAAAACGGCGTGCCCCACCGCATTATCGGCGGCACCCGGTTCTTCGACAGGAAAGAGGTCCGGGACATGATCGCCTATCTGAGCGTGGTGAACAACCCGGAGGACGAGGTGCGCCTGCGCCGCATTTTGAACGTGCCCAAGCGGGGCATCGGCGACAAGACCGTGGACACCGCTGTGGAGATTGGCCGGCAGGTGGGCGAAAGCCTCTTTGAGACCATTTCTAAGGCGGCGGACTACCCGGCCCTTTCCCGTTCGGCGGGGAAACTGACTGCCTTTGCCGGCATGATACGGGGATTCATCGAGAAAAACCAGGAGGAGGACGTCCTGCCCAGCGAGCTTTACGGTGAGCTTTTGGAAGCTGTGGGTTACGAGGAATTTTTGAAAACCGACGAGCCGGACAAGGCCGAGGAGCGGACGGAGAACGTGAAGGAGCTTTCCTCCATGCTGCGCAGATATGAGGAGGAGGCCGAGGGCGAAGCCAGCCTTTCCGGCTTTTTGGAGGAGGTCTCTCTGTTTACCGATATCGATAATTACGACAGCGGCGCGGATTCTGTGGTGATGATGACCATCCACTCCGCCAAGGGCCTGGAGTTCCCGGTGGTGTTCCTGCCCGGTTGGGAGGAGGGGGTCTTCCCCGGCAACGCCGTGCTGTACGCCCCCCAGGAGGTTGAGGAGGAGCGCAGGCTTGCCTACGTGGCCATCACCCGGGCCAGGGAGGAGCTGTACCTTTACCGGGCGGAGTCCCGCATGATCTTCGGTACCACCAGCCGCAACCGGGCCTCCCGCTTTGTGGAGGAGATCCCCGACGAGCTCCTGGAGCGTACCCGCACAAGGGAGTACGGCGGCTGGCAGTCCCCGTTTGAGGAGAAAAAGATATCGGTTCCCCGGCCGGAGGACGCCCTGCGCAAGGGGGGCCGGGCCGTGCAGTCAGATGGCTTCGCCGCCCAGGTCTACAAGCCCCATCCCGTCAAGCCCGCCCCGGCGGGCACCTACCGTGCGGGGGACACCGTGCGCCACAAGGCCTTCGGCGAGGGGCTTATCCTTACCGCCACGCCCATGGCAAACGACACGCTGCTGGAAATTTCCTTTGACAAGGTGGGCACCAAGAAGCTTTTTGCCAACTACGCCAAGCTGGAAAAGCCGGGCGCAAAAGAATAAAAACCAGAGACAGAATACCACCCCGGTCTTCCAAAAAAGGAAGGCCGGGGCGGTTGTCTTTTCTATGGGGTTTTAGGCATCGGCCCTGCCCATTTGCTCCTTGTGGTATTGCAGGGTGTAGAGCTGATAGTACCTGCCGTGGGCGGCCAGCAGCTCCTGATGGGTGCCCTGCTCGATGATCTTGCCGTGGGAAAGCACGATGATGTTGTCCGCGTGCTGGATGGTGGACAGCCGATGGGCCACGATGAGCATGGTGCCGATGCTCTTCATCTTTTCCAGGGAATCCTGGATGAGCAGCTCGGTCTCCGTGTCAATATTGGCGGTGGCCTCGTCCAGGATCATCACCGAGGGCTTGTGGATGATGGTGCGGGCAAAGCTCAAAAGCTGGCGCTGGCCGGCGGAGAAATTGTTGCCCCGCTCCCGCACGGGCTCGTCCAGGCCCCTGTCCAGCCGGTTGATGAAGTGGTCGGCGTTGACGTACCTGCACACCTCCATGATGCGGTCGTCGGGGATGCCCTCCTCCCGCAGGACGATGTTGCTGCGGATGGTGCCGGAGAACAGGAACACGTCCTGTAACATCTGGCCAAAGTGCTTTCTCAGGGAGGCAATCTTGATCCTTCTGATATCGATGCCGTCCACCAGAATCTGCCCCTTCTGGAACTCGTAATTCCGGCAGATGAGGGAGAGGATGGTGGTCTTGCCTGAGCCGGTGGATCCCACAAAGGCCACGGTGTCCCGGGCGTTCACATGGAAGGACACGCCCTTTAGCACCCACTCGTCCGGAATGTAGGCGAACCACACGTCCTTAAATTCGATCTCGCCCTTGACATCGGAGAGCTCGATGGCGTCAGGGGCGTCCTTTAAAGCGGGCTGTAAATCCATGATGGAGAACACCTTTTCCGCCGAGGCAAAGGCCGATTGCAGCCAGGAGAACTGCTCCGCCAGATTCTGGATGGGGTTGAAGAACTTGGAGATGTACATGTAGAACGTGACGATGGTGCCGCTTGTGATGGTCTGGCCCAGGAACTCCGTGTCTTTGATGGTACCGCTGCCGCCCAGATAGAACAGGCACAGCACAGAGCTGATATACAACATATACACCAGGGGCCGGAAAATACCAAAGACGAAGGTCTGCTCCTGCTTGGCCTTGCCCAGGGCGTTGCTGCGGTTCCGAAAATCCCGGTTCTTGGCGTCCTCCCGGTTGAAGATCTGGGTCACCTTGATGCCGGAAAGATTCTCGGATAGGTAGGTGTTGATGTCTGTGGTGCGGTCCTTTACCTTGCGGTAGGCCCGGCGGGAGAACTTGCGGAAAATGACGGTGAACAGCACGATAAAGGGAACAAAGCACAGCACCATCAAGGTCAGCTCAAGGTTTAACAGCAGCATGGCCGCCAAAATGCCCACGATGACGAAGCAGTTCTTCAGAAGGTTTACCAGGAGGTTGGTGAACATCATGGAGATGGCGTTGGTGTCGTTGGTCACGCGGGTGACCAGCTTGCCCACAGGGATGTCGTTCAACTGCTCGTGGGAGAGGGACTCGATGTGGACGAACAGGTCTTCTCTCAAATTGGAAATAATGCGCTGGCCGGTCTTTTGCAGGGTGATGGCCTGAATATAGGTGCATCCCATGGAGAACAGCAGGATGCCGGCGTAGACCGCCACAGAGGCAAACAGGGAGGACAGGGGGAAATCCCCCACAACCATTTCCTCGATATAGCCGATGATGAGAGGGGAGATGATGTCGTAAGCGATGGAGAACAGCATCAGCAGGCCCACGAACAGGAACTGCTTCCAATAGGGCTTGGCGTAGGCCATCAGGCGCTTCATGATCTCGCCGTCCTTCATGTTGCGCTCAAAGCCCATGGATTCCTTCTTATCCTTGACAAGGGCATAGGCCAGGATGAGGAGCCCGGAGATGACGCCGATAACGGCGCCTACCAGCAAGAGGGGCAGATACTCATTCATCGCTCATCCCTCCTTCCTCGTCCTCCAGCCGCTGCAGATCCACCATCCGGCGGTAGTCCTCACAGGTGTTGTACAGCCCATCGTGGGTGCCCACGGCTTTGATGGCTCCGTCGTCCAGGAAGACGATCTTGTCCAGCTTTTCCACCGTGGAGATGCGGTGAGCAATGACGATGGTAGTGCGGCCGGATCGGCTCTGCTTCAAATTTTCCAGGATGACCTTTTCCGTCTTGGTGTCCACAGCGGAAACGGAATCGTCCAAAATCAGGATGGGCGCGTCCTTCATCAAAGCCCGTGCAATGGAGATGCGCTGCTTCTGCCCGCCGGAGACGGTAACGCCCCGCTCGCCCAGGATGGTCTCGTAACCCTCTTTAAATTCCATGATGTTGTCGTGAATGTCGGAGAGCTTGGCGGCGGTCCGCACCGCGTTCTCATCCACCTCGTCAAAGGCGAACGCGATGTTGTTTTCAATGGTGTCGGAGAACAGGAAATTGTCCTGGGGCACATAGGCGCAGGCTTCCCGCACCGAGCGGATGGAGACGGTGTTCACGTCCCGGTCATCCACAAACAGGGTGCCGTTTGGCACGTTGTAGGTCCGCAGGATCAGATCCACCAGGGTGGTCTTGCCGGTGCCGGTCTTTCCCACCAGGCCCACGTTTTCCCCGGCGTTGATGGTAAAGGAGACATGCTTCAGCACGTCGAACTCCCCGCCTGGGTAGCGGAAGCTCAAATCGCGGAACTCGATTTTCCCCTTGGGGTTTTCCAGTTTGCCCACATTTTCCCGGTCCTTTACCTGCACATGGGCGTCCAAAAGCTCGCCCACGCGGTTTAAAGACGCCTTGCCCCGGGAGGTCTTTTCGATGAGCATGGAGATGGCCATAAAGGGCCATACGATGGAATTGAAATAGCCTATGTATTCCACCAGCTGGCCGGCGTCGAATCGGCCCTGATAGACCAAATAGCCGCCAAAGCCCAGGATGACGCAGATCACGGATTCCACGAACAGGGTGATGAGGACATTCAGGAGTGTGGAGATCTTCGTGTAGGACACATTGGTGTCCTCGTTCTGCTTGTTCAGCTTGCGGAAGGCCGTAAGCTCCTTAAGCTCCTTCACAAAGGCCTTTACCACCGCGATGCCGGAGAAGTTCTCCTGGGAGAAGTCCGAAAGGTCGGAAAAGGCCTGCTGGCGCGCCTGCCACTTGTTTGTCAATACCTTGCCGACAACCGTGCCCGTGCACAGCATGATGACGGCGGGGATCAGGGCCAGAAGCGTCAGCTTCCAGTCCATCCTCCACATCTTGACAAGGGCCAGCGCCCCCAGAAACAGGGCGTCAAAGAACATGAGCACACCGTCGCCGAAGCATTCCTGGATGGTGTCCAGGTCGTTGGTATACAGGCTCATCAGATTGCCTACCTTGTTGACCTGGTAATAGTTCTGGGAAAGCTCCCGGCTGTGGTCGAACATGCGGTTTCGAAGATCGGTCTCCACCCGGATAGCGCTACCGTAAAAGCAGATGCGCCACAGAAACCTGCCCACCACCATGGCAAGAATGATGAAGATCATGGGCAGGCAGACCTCCGACAGCAGCACGTCCATGGTAAATGGCACCATCTGGCCGTTTACCGAAACCATATCCCCGTTGGCTCCATTGATGACCACCCGGTACAGCTCCGGTATTTTCAGCTGAAAGTAATCCACCACGATCAGGGCCGCAAGCCCCAGCAGCAAAATTGGCGCGTACTTTAAATAGTAGCGGTTGATGTGTCTTCCAAATATCACTTCAGCACCTCCCTGCGCATTTTTCGATTATACCGCTTAAACCGCACTTTAAGTCAAGAGGCAAAACGATAATTTTTTATCAGAGCTCCTCGTCACAATTTTGGCGGGAGTTTTTACATTTTATTCAATTATTCTCCGGCGCCATGTGGTATACTTTGAAAATATTTCACCGAAAGAAGAGAAAACCATGCTTCAGTTAAAGGATATCACAAAGCAGTATAGAACCGGGGAATTGGTGCAGCGTGCTTTGGATGGCGTGAGTCTTACCCTGCGGGACAACGAATTTGTTTCCATTTTGGGGCCCAGCGGCTCCGGCAAGACCACGCTTCTAAATATCATTGGCGGCCTGGACCGCTACGACAGCGGCGACCTTGTCATCAATGGCGTCTCCACCCGCCAATATAAGGATCGGGACTGGGACTCCTACCGGAACCACACCATCGGCTTTGTGTTCCAAAGCTATAACCTGATCCCCCACCAGTCGGTGCTTTCCAATGTGGAGCTGGCGCTGACCATCGGCGGGGTCTCTCGGGGGGAGAGGAAAAAGCGGGCAAAGCTTGCGCTGGAGCGTGTAGGCCTGGGCGAGCAGACACACAAGCGCCCGAACCAGATGTCCGG